>PFDS01000018.1 GCA_002772605.1 Candidatus Peregrinibacteria bacterium CG10_big_fil_rev_8_21_14_0_10_49_16 | reverse complement strand
AACCTATTCAACAGAAATGGCTTGTACCGTTTATTGCACGATGTTTCAGTGTTCCTGGGACATTTTTTATGCCGCGGTATTTGTGGATGCATGTACGGTACAGCGATCTTGAAGGGGGAGAGCACGAAGAGATTTTTCGATGGGGGAAGGCAGCAGTGCTGCAACAAGAGGTCGATCATCTGAATGGGATATTGATCAGTGATTAGGTAGATCTTATCCCCCTCCCCTGACCCCTCCCTCCAGCAGTCGTTCTATCATCACCCCAAACCTATAATCGTTCTCCCACATACTTCGTCAGATCGACCATGCGGTTACTGTAGCCCCATTCGTTGTCGTACCAGGCGAGGATTTTCACGAAGTTCCCATCAAGGATTTGGGTACTTAGCGCATCGACGATGGAGGAACGCGGGTCGCCACGGTAGTCCATAGAGACGAGCGGGCGGTCTTCCACGCCGAGGATGCCTTTCATGCGTCCTGCCTCTGCTTTCCTAAAAGCAGCATGTACTTTTTCGATATCCGTAGATGTGTTGAGAATAGCGACAAAGTCAGTCACGCTCACAGTTGGGGAGGGGATACGCACGGCAATGCCGTTGAGTTTCCCATTGAGTTCCGGGATGACGAGTCCCACAGCCTCCGCAGCTCCTGTGGTAGTCGGGATGATGTTTTCCGCTGCGCTGCGTGCGCGGCGCCAGTCTTTGTGCGGAAAATCGAGAATGCGTTGGTCGTTTGTGTAACTGTGGATAGTGGTCATGAGACCACGTTCGATACCGAACGCGTCATGGAGAACTTTTACAATGGGAGCAAGCGAATTGGTGGTGCAGGATGCGTTGGAGAGAACATGCATGGAGCTTGGGTCGTACAGATCTTCATTGACTCCAAGACAGAATGTTCCGTCTGCTTTGCTCTTACAGGGAGCGGAGATAATCACTTTCTTTGCGCCGGCTTGCAGGTGCAAAGCTGCGTCTTCACGTTTGCGGAAGTGCCCCGTGCATTCCAGTGCAATATCGACCTTCAGTTCTTTGTAGGGGAGTGTTGCGGGATCTTCGTGGGCGGTACAACGAATTTTCCCGAACTTTGTCGTGAGCATGCCATCACGGAAGCAAGCTCCGCCACAATCGAAGTGTCCGTACGTAGAATCGAACTCAAAGAGGTGGGCAAGTGTTTCCGCATCTGTGAGATCGTTAATAAGCACGACATTCAAGTCATCATCAGCGTGATTTTCCTGTATGATGCGGAGTATCTGGCGGCCAATGCGACCGAATCCGTTAATGGCAATATTCATACTGAGATTGTAACACGAGGAAAAATAGTCACGAAGATTCTTAAATACCCCGACACGACGAGTGTCGGGGTGTGTATGACAGGACTGGTGGAGTAGGATTTACTTGCCGCTGAACTTGTCCGCGAGCTTGGTCTGTTCGGCAATGCATGCCTGCATGGCCTGCAGCTGCTCGCTCGTGACGCTGGAAGGGACGGGGTTGCCGGTCAGGAAGTACCGGACACGGAGGCTTTTGGATTTCGCGTGCGGATCCGACTTGGAGTCGGACGGAAGACCGGTGCCCAGGTTACCCTGGATCAACTTCTTCAGATCCTTCTCCGAAGGCATCGGCACGCGCGGATCGAGCGCCCATTCCATGTCGATTTCCTTGGCCCAGCTCCGGATGCGTCGAACGGGCACGTAGAGTCCGAAGGACTCGCCTGCACCACGCACCAGCATTCCGATGTAGCGACCGTCTTCGAGGAAGATGCCGCCACCGGACGAGCCGGGGAACGACGGAGCCGACGTCTGGTCGTAGACCTTGCCGAAACTCCAAGTGAAGATACGGCCGGTCTGAGACACCACACCATCCGTGACGGAGTTCGAGCCGATCTGGCCGAGGAGTGAACCCACGTGGATCACACGCGTGCTCACGCCGGGAATCTCGTCGTCGAGGTAGAAATGCACCGAATCCTTGGTGAAGTTCTTGGCCCGCACGCGCAGAATGGCGAGGTCTTCGCCGTGGTCTGCATCGCTGAATGCGAGGACTTCGCAGTCCATTTCGACCTTGCCGACGCGACGACCGTCCTGGTTGTACTCCCGGACGATCTGTGCATCCTGCCACTCGACGACCGTTTTCTTGCTGCCCTTATGAAGGACTTCACGAGTCGATCGCAGGTTGTCGATGACGTGACCTGCGGTCCAGAGGAGCGTCGTGTCACCGCGAACGAACGCGGTGGACGATCCCTGGGTGCCGTACCAACCGGAGCGGGAATGCACCGTGTACGAAATCGACTGGAAGTAGTTCGGCAGTTCCGCCTTGCTCGGCAGTTTCTGCACGAGTTTTTCAGCCGGCTTCTTCGCGTCAGCCTTGTCTTGAGCCAACGCGACGCCGGTCATGGGAATCAGAAGTGCGACCGCGAAGGCCGCCGCAAAAGCGTAGCGAAGAGTTTTCATGATGGACTTCTCCTTTTCGTTTTGTTGTACTCTGCCAGTCCTGTCAAAGATCACATGATGACTTTTCTTGTCAATTTGTCACCATGACTTCGCATGCTAAAGAGAGTCTTTTTAAAAGTAAAAATACTACACTTGTATATAAAATTAAATTTAATGTCAATAATATTATGTTAATTAAAAATGTCATACTGCTTTTGCATGAGCAGCGTATCGTCTTCCATGAGTGGTGATTCACATACACAGACGCCACCAACCTTTTTTTCCGCTAATACTGCAATAAAGTCCTTCCATTTTGCATCACTGTTTTGGAGGGGGAGGTGATGTTTTTCTCCCTTTGGTCCGTAGGCGATTCCGGAAAAATGCAGATGCATATTCTTAAGAGATTTTTTGCCGAGAGCCTGGGTATACTGATCAAACATTGTATTCCATTCACGTACGGAGTTGAGGGCTCCATTACTGCGAGCATGGAGATGCGCGGGGTCGATGCAGGGATAGATATCAAATTCTTGGCTGAGTGTGAGTACCTCTTCAAGGGTGCCGAACTGCGAGTGTTTTCCCATCGTTTCGAATGCGAGATTGACGTTGGGAAAGAATTGCTTTTTCTGCTTCAGAATGGACTGCGTTGCTCTGCGCACGTGTTCGTATGTGTCTTTTTGATCGTGCGTGAGATAGAAGGCGGGATGAACGCAGACAGAGACCGCACCCATAATCTCTGCCATAGTGAGTGCGTGAAGGACGCGTTTTTTGCTGGCGAGAAGTTTCTCCGGTTCACGGGAGTTGAGATTCACAAAGTATGGAGCATGAACAGTGAGTGTAATTCCAAGATCGTGCGCGACTTTTCCGATGTGTTCTATGTGCTCTGTGTTACTCGGGACGCGTTGCACCCATTCCACTTCCATGGCGGTGAGTCCCAGTTCTGCCGTGCGTTTCAGGCCGGCAATGGTTCCTCCGGATCCGGGAGTGGAACGCGGAGATCCGGGTACGGCAAATTGCAACATGCGCTCATGGTACAATATTTTCGTCTATGTCTCTTTCGAAGAATATTGTTGATCGTACGTTACGTACGAAGCATGGTGAGCATGCCTACAAAGTTGTCGAGAGACTCACGGATGCAGGGCATGATGCGTGGTGGGTTGGGGGATGTGTGCGTGACATGCTTCTCGGGCAAGAGCCTTCCGATATTGATATTGCCACCTCCGCATTACCAAATGAGATCATTGCTCTGTTTGACAAGGTGGATGTGCAGGGGAAAGAGTGGGGAAGTTTGCATGTGACGGTGGGGAAAGAAGTGTTTCATATCACTATGTTTCGGGAGGATGATGCAGCATCGGACGGACGTCGCCCGGAAGCTGTCGTGTTTGGCTCGCGTGAACAAGATGCCCTTCGGCGCGATATCACGGTGAACGCGGTGTACTTTCATCCGATTACGCGTGAACTCTACGATCCTTGCGGTGGAGAGAAGGATCTGCAGGAAAAACTCATTCGTTTTATTGGCGACCCGGCATTGCGCATCAAGCATGACGCACTGCGTATGCTGCGTGTGGTGCGCTTTCGTGCACTTCTGGATGGCCAGTACCATCCAGAAACGTTCATTGCGCTCAAAGAGCTGGCGTCGCATATTGAAATTCTCTCCGGTTCACGTCGTTTAGAAGAGCTTGATAAGATTCTTCTTGGACCTCATTCTGCGCGTGCACTGGAGGATTTGTGGGAACTCAACATTCTGGAGTATATGTTGCCGGAGTTGTATGCATGTAAGGGTGTGCCGCAGCCTGCGGATTACCACCATGAGGGGGACGTGTGGGAACACATGCTGCTCTGTACGAAAGGGTTTACTGAGGAACATGGGAAGGATGTGCGTCTTGCAGTACTCTTCCACGATTGCGGGAAAGCGGAGACATTTTCTTTCACCCGTTCGACAAGCTCAGGGCAAGAAGAGCGTATTCGTTTCGATCACCACGCGTCGGTTTCCGCGGACCTCGCACAGAAGGCTCTGCAGCGTCTCCAGTGTCCGGCGAAACGCCGTGAAAAGATTTGCTGGCTCATTGCCCATCACATGATGATGGGGTCATTTTTTGATATGAGTGATGAGCGCAAAGCGCACTGGTACTACCATCCGTGGTTTGAGGAACTCTTGCAGCTCTTTTGGCTTGATATTGCAGGGACAGATCCTGCGGACTTCGCATTGTACGATCGCATCGTGCAGGATCGAAATCGTTTTCTGGACTCCCATCCGCTTCCCAAAAAACCATTGCTTTCCGGCGATGAAGTGATGCATATTTTGAAGGTGTCTCCCGGAGAGAAAGTAGGGGAAGTTCTTAAGGCACTTCACGATGCACAGGTGCGTGGGGAGGTGAATTCGAAAAAAGAGGCGAAGGAGTTCCTCCGTCATTTCCCTCTCTCTTAGGCAGGGGTTAGGGTGAGGTAGCAAAAGATTTTTGCTACACTATGTATGTATCTTTGATACGGGCCAGTAGCTCAGGTGGTTAGAGCACAGGACTTATAAACCTGCGGTCGGTGGTTCAAGTCCACCCTGGCCCACCAAATGACATAAGTACAATTTTACACACTGTTTTATGTTGTATAACAAAACCACACTACTTTCTTAGAGAGAATAGTGTGGTTTACATTCTATGGTGATCTTACTGTTTCATTCTTGGCACATACGTGATATACGCACTGTGCCAACCTCCGAGGCGCTTTGGCCAGCCAAAGGTCCGCCTGGAGCTCCGATAAAGTCAATGCGGTAGGTGATATCGAAGAAGCTGTCGATATTCCAGTTGCCATTAGGAAGTTGAGTGAGCGTCGTGTGTCCTGGACTGGGAAGGCCAAAACTTGCTCCTGCGGTCACACGAAGCAGATCAAAATCAGGGTCTCCTGGAGGCAGCTGCCCCTGTAATTGTAGCATCTCGGTATCGAACGACTGTACGGCATCCCCCGGCGTTCGTGGTTGTGTTGTCATTGTCCCGTTAAGCGGAACATGCAGGACGCGGCCGCTTGAAAGCGTGAGCTGTAGAATTTCAGTTTCGATCGTATACGTTTCTCCTGTTTCTGGAGTGCCGCTGCGTGAAATGACTGTATCTGGTCCGCTTTGTAAAAGAGCATTTGCTGTCAATCCCTCTCCTGTTGGAGTTGGTTGTGCAATGACCAGATGATTTTCCGTGTTGTGATATGTCGTGTTTGCATCAAAGACAACTGCTGTTCCGTTATCATCAGGAAGCGTGCAGGTTGTTGTGTGCAGAGGGGTTTTGCGTGTCGGGACACAGAGTTCTTCTGTTTGCAGTGCTTTGATCCCTTTCACACCAAATTGGTCGTGCGTCAGCACCGGACGATTCACTAGATTGTGCGGGAGCACTTCGTAGCACATCAGATGAGTATTCTCGTCGACGATATCGTACACTTGACCATTGTGATTCTTGACTGCTGGATTACAGAGATACAGTGCTCGGACGACCTTGAACAGCCTTTTTTGGAACTGATCTCTTAGGAGCACTTCATCGGCAACATCGTACGGTTCAATGTCGTAACACAGGTAATGGTTTGCATGTTGTGGAACAGATGGCGCGAGTTTTGCGAGGACGTTTTCTGGTGCTGATGTGATCCTATCTGTAGGAATTCCTATTTTCTTCTTGCCGGCAGGTGCAAGAAGATAGCGTGGTTTTAGCACTTGAATTTCCCGTCTTTCAAATTGATTCTCAATGAGAACAGGGCGCGGGGCGAAGGGGGCAGAGGTCTTCACGCGATAGGCAAGATAGTGAAGATCTGGCCTGCGTGGGGAAAATGCCAGTCCTGCATGGAGCTTTCGGACGGGATTGAACAGTCTCTCGATCGTTGTTAGTGTGAAATCCGTGTAGCTGATGAATTGGTCTTTTAAAAGGACAGTAATGGGATTGATCGATTTATCTACCAGATAACTCAAATAGTGATCGCAATTGACGCCTTCATCGGCAAGTCCATTGCCGTCGTCATCTTTTCCATTACAGATTTCCGCTGGTACCGGCACTGCATCCTGAGCAGCAACGCGCATGTTGCCGAATGGAAAAAGAGCAAGCGTCACGAGTGTGAGAACTACCATTTTTTGCATATATTGTGAGGATGAAAGAATTACGGAGGCAGAGATTAGGTTTTTTAAAGACATACTGTCAAGAGAGAGATAGCTGAAAACATCCACTTTGGTCCAACAGGTTCCTTTCTTGCGTACTATTATCTTTGTGAATATTCTGCATGTGGTAGATTTTTCACAATTTTACGAAGGAGAATTCCATGAACACGATTCGCAATGTCATCGAAACATGGGCACGAGGACCACTCACGAACGTGGGGAAATGGTTGCACCCCAATCAGATTACTCTTCTACGCCTGCCTCTGGGGTTCGCGGTGATTGCCATCTATGAGTGGTCAGCCGTGTGGGGGATTGCAACGTTTTTCCTCTACGCGTTTCTCGATTGGTTGGATGGCGCAGTCGCGCGAGCGGATCTGAAACTGCAGTCTGATCTTGGTGCGAAGTTCGATCCGTACATCGATAAGATCGTGAACCTTACGATTCTCTGGTACTTTACATTCAGCAGGGGATTTGCATGGTACTTCATCACTGCTCTTGTCTTAAGTACCCTGGTGAATGTGTGGTCACAACTGCAGCGTGGATCACTCTGGAAGCAATTGGAAGAGGGGATAGGTGCGGGGCTTGGCTTAAAGAGAAAGAGTGTCATGGTGAGCCTGTCCGTCCGGCAGGCGGGCTTGTCGAACCATGCAGCGAACTGGTACGGAAAACTCAAAACGCTTCTGGAGTTCACAGTCATTGTTCTCTTGTTCGTTCACCAGTCCGTGGCTATGCAAATTGTGACAACGATCTTCCTTTGTGCCGCAGCACTTCTCGGTGCATGTGGAGTGTACCGAAGAATAAAGCCGATCTAAAGAAGATCGGCTTCTTCATGTTCTACTGCTTCTACAATAATCTTCACATTCTGCATATTCTTGCCCAGCTTTACTGTGGCGGCAAACGTGCCGGTTGTCTTAATTGGTTCTGTGGTAGAGATGGCATCTTCTGCAATGTTGAGCTTGTGTTCGCTCTTGAGCGCATCAGCAATCACTTTCTCAGAGATAGCTGCGTAGAGTTTTCCTGTTTTCGTTGTCTTCTTCTTGAAGGACAGTGTGATGTCTGCCAGTGCGGTCAGCTTTCCTGCCTGTAGAGCCTTCTCTTTTTCACGCTCTTCCAGTCGAGCTTTGATGGCTTCTGCATAGACTTTTCTTACAGCAGGTGTTGCAGCAATCGCTTTGCGTCTTGGCAACAGGAAATTAAGCGCGTAGCCATCTCCCACCGAAAGGAGGTCGTTTTTCTTGCCGACATTCTGTATATCCTGGAGGAGAAGGACTTCCATGCTTGTTGAAGTTGCCATAGCAAAAGTGGAAGGATCCTACGCGTTACGCTGAGAAACGTCAACGGGGCTCCGATGGTTTCTTGCGTAAGCAGAGAGAAAGAGCATTATCCCTATAAATAGCAGTGCAGCGGCAAATTTCTCAAGCGTTGCCAAAAAAAGTGCACTACTGCCAAATCCCGTTCCCAGCAGTGCTGTGAGGGCGATAATTTGTCGCGGAGACCAACCTTTTTCCAGGAGAAGATGGTGGAGGTGTTCGCCTGTTTGACTTCCTTGAAATGGATGTTTTCCTCCGACAATGCGTTTGAACGCAACGAGGATGCAATCGATGAGCGGAACGCCGAGAACAAGGAAAGCGGTAGCCACTTTTCCACCGGAGAAGATAGTGAGAATGCCCAGCATCAGTCCGAAGAACATTGCCCCGGTATCGCCCATGAGCACGCGTGGGGGAGGGAAGTCGAACAGAAGACACGCGATGCTGATGCCGGTTAACGTGAACGCGAGGAGCGCAAGCTGTGGTTGGTTGACACGTGTGCTGAGCGAAAGGAAGCCGATAGTGAGAAAACCAATTGTGGCGAGTGTGCTGACTTGTCCAGGGATGCCGTCGAACCAGTTGAGTGCGTTGATGGTGAATGTGATCCAGAGGATAGTGAAGATGCCACTGAAGAGCGGGAGAGTACCAAAGTAGGGGAGAGTGATATCGAGAAGATCGAGACGGATGTACGGAATTTGTGAGAGGAATTCCAGTGGGTTTGTCAGTGTGTAAATAACCGTGCCTGTGAGAAAGAGGAGCACGCCAATGCAGATATGTATGGCGAGGCGGAGGAGGGGAGAGAGCGGTCTGCGATCATCAATCACTGTCACGAAGAGGAGGATGGCAATGCTGCTGCATATGCCTATGATTTTTTGGTTCCATTCCTGTGTAAAGAGAAGGAAACACAAAAAGACAATACTGGCAATAGAGCCGGTAGGGTATGGAATAGGTTTTCTTTTTAGACCATATTTATTTGGCGAGTCAACTAACCCTATGCGTGGAAAGAGTGTGCATGCACAGACATGGAGTGCAACGCACACAAGAAACACGAACAGGGGAGTAGTGAACAGGGGACTCATGTATACTGGCATGCATGAAGTATAGAACATTAGATCAGATGGATCTTGCCGGAAAACGTGTTTTGCTGCGCGCAGGTTTCGACGTGCCCATCGAACATGGCTCAGTGACGAATACCGAACGCATTGACGCGCTGGTTCCCACTATGAAAGCTATTCTTGATAGAGGTGGCGCACTCATTCTTTTGGCGCATCAAGGTCGGCCGAAGGGGGAAGGATATGAGGAAGAGTTCAGCCAGAAGCCTCTTATTCCCGTACTCGAAGAACGTCTCGGCGTTCCTATACAGTTTGGCAAGGCAGACGATCTGTCTTCAGGACAGGTGCTTCTTCTGGAGAATCTGCGTTTCGATGCACGTGAGAAGAAAAACGATGTGAGTTTTGCGCGCGAACTCGCTGCTCTTGGTGATGTCTATGTGAATGACGCATTTCCGAACTGTCACCGTGCACATGCAAGCATGGTGGTTCTGCCAACACTCCTTCCATCCTGCATGGGACTGGCCCTAGAGCAGGAAGTACAGCACCTTTCCATGGTGAACGATCATCCACGTCGCCCACTCATTCTCATTGTGAGTGGTGCCAAGATGGAAACAAAGGTTCCGGTCATCGAACGGTTTCTGACGATTGGGGATGCAATCCTTACCGGAGGCGGTATTGCCAATACATTCCTTGCAGCACAGGGAATGGATATCGGAAACTCATTGTATGATAAGGAGTACCTGGAAACAGCTCGTGCGCTTCTCACAAAGAGTGCGCGGGGGGAGGGAGCCAGTATTCACCTTCCTGTTGATGCAATCGTTTCGGAGAGCGCTGAGGGAACCATGACAGACATTTCTCTGCAGGATCATGCTGATGCGCAGGCAATATTTGATATTGGCCCAAAGACAGCTTCACAGTATGCAGAGAATATCAAAGGTGCGGGTACGGTGATTTGGAATGGTCCGCTCGGCATGTATGAGCGTCCTGAGTGTGCAGAAGGTTCTCGTGCAGTGGCTGCCGCACTGGCGCAGTCAGATGCGTACTCCGTTGTTGGTGGTGGCGATACGATCGATTTTCATCACCGCTACGGATGTCCGATGGATACGTACACGTTCGTGAGCACAGGAGGAGGAGCGATGCTGGAATTTCTTGCCGGGAAGCCGCTTCCCGCATTGGAAGCTTTGCAGGAGACTGTGGTGCAAGCGGAGTAGGGTACTTCTTTCTCATTTTTTTTCTTGGAAGAACCTGGCGCAACACCGAATAACACTCTCTTACAGAGCGTCACAAAGCTCTCCATCCCGCGTTTGCGCATCTTTTTCCTATGCGGACTGAGTTTTTTCCTCTTCCTCTTCGTCACATTTCACTTGTTGCCCTCGGCAGAGATTCGCGTATGGCCGCGCGAAGATTCCATTAGCCAGACGACAAACATTTTTCTCGTACAGTCGGGAGCTCTCGCAGAGGTGCCTCCGCGCGTGCGTGTGATGCCTCTCATTCCTATAGAAGTTACTGCGCATCAGGCGATGACATTCGATCACATCAGTAAGAAGTTCATCGGAACATCTGCATCACTTACAATGAGTATTGTCAATGATGCATCGGAGGAGTATGCCCTCCGTAAGGGGACGAGATTTGTGAATCAGGCCGGAGCCATATTCCGTACTCAGGAAGCAGTGTTCGTTCCATCACAGTCCCACATACCTGTTGCTGCCGTTGCCGAGGATCTTGATATGTATCAGGAGATCATTGGCGACAGGGGGAATGTGCCTGCAGGCTTAAAATGGACCATTCCTGGCCTTTCTCCTGCCGAGCAGAAGTTGGTATATGGGGTAAACGCCACGGAGGGCACAGGAGGCGTGACATCGTATGTAACCGTGTTGCAGGAGGAGGATTTGGAAAGTGCGAAGCGTGTATTGCAGCAAGATCTTTTGGCCATGGCGAAACAACTCGTGGAAGAAGAGCGTTTGCTGCGTAACACGCATTTCCAAGGAAAGCATTTTGACATTCTCTACTACGATGAATTGACACGTATGACATTTGGGGAATTTCAATTGCCGAGAGAGTTTCTTGGAGAGGAAGTACGCTCAATCCCCATTGAAGGGGAGATGACCTACACGGTTTTTGCGTATGATGCACAGGAGATTCTCGATCTTCTGCAAGAGGAACTTCTATCCCATGTGCAGCCGGGCAAAGAGCTTCTGGCGGATACATTGTCTCTGGATCGGCTTGTAGTACACGTTATTGACTATGAGGATGATTTATCATGGATTAAGCTTACGGTCGACTTGAGCAGCAAAGAACGGTATGTGCTCGATCCATTTTCGCCATTGGGAGTGCAGTTTGGGAAGCGGGTGAGGGAAGAGGTGATTGGTTTATCGAAAGATGATGCACTGCGCATTGTGAGTAACATGCCGGAGGTACAAAAAACAGAAATCACTCTCTGGCCGCCATGGTCAGCATCGTTATCCGCGATCCCATCACATATAACCATTGAGCCGCAGTAATGCTGTAAGCAGATGGACATGTCAATTGCTTATTCAAGATAAAATGCATTATCTTGAATACCGTGCATAGGAAGACCGAGACCACCTCCTCTCCACTGGCGGACGCAATTGAGAGGTACATTGCGTTCCTCCAGTCCGAAAAAAATACATCTCCGTTAACGATCAAAAGTTACCGTGAATCTCTCGACCTCCTTCTGGTCCTCTTCCCTGGAAAGGCCCCTAAGGATTTTTCTAAGGAAACGGTGCGAACCTACAAGCAGCACTTGCACGAATACCGCACGAAATCCGGGCGTGAGCTTTCCATTCGCAGTAAGAACCATCATATTACGATTCTACGTGCCTTCCTTCGTTACTTGGCTCAAGAGGAAGAACTTGAAGTCTATCCGCCAGACTGCGTGAAGCGATTTAAGGAAGATCAACGGAAGGTGAAAGTGCTCTTTACGGATGAGCTGAAGCGTCTGCTTGAGCAGCCGGATACGTCGCAGCGCACAGGGAAGCGTGACCAGGCCATCTTAGAACTCTTCTTTTCGACGGGACTGCGTCTTGCGGAGCTCTGCTCTCTCAATCGCAAGGATATCAATTTCACGACGCGGGAGATCAGTGTTCGCGGAAAGCGCGGAAAGGTGCGTATTGTCTTTCTCTCAGTGCGTGCAGCAGAGCGTATCCGCATGTATCTCGATGCGCGGATCGATCACCTGGAGCCGCTTTTTATTGGCTACCTGGATCGCGCAGCAACGGCGATGCCTCCCGGGGAGGGTTTTCGACTCACGGGTAACAGCGTGTATCGGCTGGTGAAGAAGTATGCGCTCATGGCGGGGATTGTCTCTGATCCATCGCCTCATACGCTGCGTCATTCCTTTGCCACAGACCTGCTGCGCAATGGGGCAGATTTGCGTTCTGTTCAGGAGCTTTTAGGTCACAAGGATCTCTCCACGACGCAGATCTACACACATGTGACCAATCCACAGCTCAAGAAAGTCCATGAACAGTTTCATGGCAAGTAGACTCCTCTCTCATTTTGGAAATTGTCGTGTGTACGGTAAGAGCAATAGTGTGTGTGAAGACTAATTCAACAATGTTTTTCTTCTTCATGCATTCCACTCTGCTTGAAAAATAGGGTGTACGAGCGTACACTACTCTCGTGCTTACATCCATGCACCAGAACCGGCCCAAAGTCACAATCGACTGGTCACAGGTTTCTGACAACACCAATACAGATTCACTCATGGAATGGGTCTCTGCAGTTCCGGAGACGCGCAATGTGCACGTCTACTTGTCACCCGCGGTGCGAGGCGTACGCCACACCCTGCTGTCTCTGGGCTGTACGGTGACCCTGCGTCCTGTATCTGCGTAACCCTTCGACAAGCCCGCCTGCCGGACGGACAGGCTCAGGGTGACATTGGTGTAACAGAAATCACTTTCTCTCGTTATCCCTGTTCCATGTCTCGTGACACGCGCAACTTCGGCCTTGTTTTCTTGCTTTCGGTCATCATCGTGACCGTCGCTGCAAGCGTGCCGCAGCTACTTCTGTAGTTGATCGATTTTTGCAGCCATGATGAAATCGTTTTCTGATAATCCTTTAATGACATGGGTCCAGAGAGTGATCGTGACTTTACGGTAATTGTGGAGAGAAATATCCGGATGATGATTTTCACTTTCAGCCAACTCCCCTACTCTGTTGACGAATGTCAAAGCTTCTTTAAAGTCCTTGAATTTCCATGTCCTTTTCATGCCAATTGACTTTTCATCCATTTCCCATTCTGGTATTTCCTG
>PFDS01000014.1 GCA_002772605.1 Candidatus Peregrinibacteria bacterium CG10_big_fil_rev_8_21_14_0_10_49_16 | reverse complement strand
GCGTCAGAACGGATCCAAGACCAGAGAACCAGAGGAACGTTGCCACGGACATGTACGCTCCATAGAGAAGCTGGATGATGAGAGGTGTGGATGGATCGACGATCTGCGTGAAGAGCGCAAGGAAGAAGAGTGTTGCCTTGGGGTTAAGCGCATTGCAAAGAAACCCTACACGCACGGCCGCGCATGCAGGCATCGCAGGAGTATCCGTGTGCGTACTGCCTGTAATCTTTACGGGTGGCTTTGCCGTGAGCGATTTCCAACCGATAAAGAGAAGATACCCTGCACCGATCCACTTGATAATAGAGAAGAGCACTATGGACTGGGCGATAATAAGACCAATACCTACGAGGGAATAGGCAACATGTACAAGAATGCCAAGCGCCACTCCAAAGGCCGTCCACACGACAGTACGGCGCGACTGCGTGAGACTCTGCTTCAACATAATGGCAAAATCAGGACCTGGACTTGCAACTGCCAATAGATGAACAAGAGCGATAGTGAGAAAAGTTCCCATAAGGATATATTATCACCTTTTCTTACCACTTCAATTTTCACACATTCGCTCGAATCATGGCGCAGGTATTGAGTACAAATGGGCAAACATGTTTGTCACTCGTTGTTTCATTTCCTGATAGTTTGCTCCGCCCCATTGAGTGCGATCGCCGATCACAATGGCAAGGTTGTAGAGAAACAATGCGTGAGCATTGATGATGCTGGAATTCTGCTCCCATTCTCGGCAATCGTCGAGACTGAGATACTCCATTACCGCTTGGAAAGTTCTCGTATCACCGGTCCATAGAGTCGATCAATCTCTTTGATGTCCTGTGGAAAAGGCACAGACTTCCCTTTCTTGCCATGCAATTTCTCGCAGGAATCATCGCGTTCTTTCTTCGACCGGAGAAAGGACAGTATGCGCCACATGCGGAGGCATAATATCACAGTTCGACCCTGTCGCACAAAAAAGGGTCGAACTTTTGGCGCACAGTTGTGACACTCACTTCTGTCCGACCGGCCACACGAGTGTGCGCATGATTTTCGAAAACTGCCGTATGTACTAGTGTGGATCCCTTTGGCGGCCTCTCCTTGGCATTTAAGAGTTTTTGGGTTCTCTCCTCTTGCACAGAGAGGTTCATTCCGTTTATAATCAAAATACTTCCTCCCCGTCCGACTTGCTCCACAGCCCGGATGGGGTTATTTTAATCGTGTGCCTCCACAGCCTAAAACAAAACGCGCAATGATCTTCATAGACGGTCAGAATCTTTTCCATGCGGCACGGAAAGCATTTGGCTACACCTATCCGAATGTCGATCCGCTGAAATTGGCGCAAAAACTATGTACAAAACAGAAGTGGACACTAGAAGGAACTCGATTCTACACGGGAGTTCCGGATAGCGAGGACGACCCCGATTGGCACAAGTTTTGGACAGCGAAGAAACTGACCATGGCTCGTGCCGGAGTGCACGTCTACTCGCGACCTCTCCGATACCGAAATAAAACCGTGACATTGCCGGACGGCACCTCACATTCATTTCTCGTTGGTGAAGAAAAGGGAATCGATGTGCGTATAGCACTTGATATTATCAATCTTGCTCACAAGCGGAAATTTGATGTGGTACTCGTGCTCAGCCAGGATCAGGATCTCTCGGAAGTCGCTGACGAGCTACGGGTCATTGCACGAGAACAGAAGCGGTGGATCAAAATCGTATCGGCTTTCCCGGGCAGTCCTACGGTGAAAAATACACGCGGAATCAATAACACAGACTGGATTCGCATCGATCGCAAAACGTACGATTCCTGTCTTGATCCGAAGGATTATAGACCGAAGAAAAAACCCCGGAAGTAGAGGTACATGAGTCAACTAGCCTTTGCATTCGAAGAGAAATGTTGGTATGGTACGGGGTGAGATTATGGCTCAGCCCCTTTTCCGTACACCGAAAGGCACGCACGATAAACTTCCCGAGGATCATCGGTATCTCACGTATATCAAAAAAGCTCTTCGCCACCGGGCAAGGCAGGCGGGATTTCACCGCATTGATACGCCGGTGTTTGAGAATCGCGTGATTTTTGAGCGCGGTATCGGAGAGCATACCGACGCCATCGAAAAAGAACTCTACTTCGTCACTCCGAAGCAGCAAAAAGACGAAGATTCCGAACTCGCACTGCGTCCGGAATTCACCGCAGGCATTTGCCGTTCCTACATTGAACACGGCATGCATCTTCTTCCGCAGCCCGTACAACTCTACGCAATCGGTCCCGTCTTCCGCCATGATCGACCGCAGAAAGGGCGCTATCGCGAGCACTGGCAATTCAATTTTGAAATCATCGGACTGCGAGATGCCAGTCTTGATGCGCAGCTGATTTACATGTTGACACAGATTTACGATGACTTGCGCATTCTTTCCCAACTGCAATTACAGCTGAATAACATCGGCACCGGTGAGAGCCGACGCGAATTCGTTGCGGCACTGAAAGAGTACTTCATCGGCAAAGAACGTAACCTTCCGGAGCTTGACCGCGCTCGCTTGGATACGAATCCTCTGCGACTGCTCGATTCCAAGGAAGAAGATACGCAACTGCTCTTAAAGAATGCACCGAAACTCTCTCAATTCATCGACGATGAGAGTAAACACTATCACGAGACGCTCCTTGGGTACCTCGAAGAACTTGATGTGCACTATACGGAGAATACCGGCCTTGTGCGCGGCCTCGATTACTACACGCAAACGGTCTTTGAGTTCTGGGACAAATCGACAGGCGCGCAAAATTCCGTCGGCGGCGGAGGACGATACGATGGTCTCATCGAACTTCTCGGAGGAAAACCGACACCGGGCATTGGGTATGCGTCGGGACTGGAACGCATTATTTGGCAAATGAAAGAAGCAGAAATACCCGCTCCTCACAAAGACCAAATCGATGTCTTCGTCGCGCAACTCGGACCGGAAGCGAAGAAGAAGTGCCTGCGTCTGATTGCGGATCTCCGCAAAAAGGGCGTGCACACGCTCGGCGCGCTCGGCGAAGCGAGCCTAAAGAGCCAGATGCGCCTCGCCGATCACTTCGGAGCACGTTTCACGCTCGTCCTCGGAAAAATGGAGGCAAAGAAAGATGTCATCATCCTGCGCGACATGGCCGCCGGGAAACAAAAGGAAATTCCATTCGATCAGGCAATTCCACAGATCATTGAACAGATTGGCAAAAAGAACCTCGATACTTATACGATTCGGGATCATATGGGGGAGGAGTTTGATGAAGATTAAAGCGTGGGGGAACCATGGTTCCCCCACGGCCCCCCTCCTTATATGGTGTTGCTCCAGTCTGGCAAAGCCAGACTTCGCAACCTTTTCCGCTTTGATGTTGACATCGGCATTGTTCTCAGTACGATTCCCTGCGGTTCACAAGTAAGTCCCTCTGTTTTTCGTGAACCCCCCCCTGCCCGGAGGGCGCCAGTAGTTGGCTAGATCAACTTTTCGACTGTACTCCCCCTTGTCGATTGGTTGACCCAGTACCAAGCTGGCCCTTCCGGGCCTTTTTGTCGTTTCATACGGGATTACACATCCAGATTCTTCACTGTCTTGGCATGGGATTGGATGAATTTCTTGCGTGGAGCGACTTCCGACCCCATAAGGGTAGAGAAGACCATATTTGCCGCTTCTGCATCTTCCATAGTGACCTGCAGCATGATGCGACTTTCGGGATCCATCGTGGTTTCCCATAGCTGCTGTGCGGTCATTTCACCAAGACCTTTGTAGCGTTGGATATTCACGCGGGGTTTGCGTTTGGATGATTGTTTTTCTTCACCCCCCCCTGTATCCCCCTCCTCAAGTTGCTCCTCCTCAACCTCTTCCTCTTCTTCCATATCCTTTGCTCCCCACTCGGCAAGTGTTGCCGCTTTTTCGTCATCCGAGAACACGTACCGCATATCTTTGCCCTTCTGAATCTTATAGAGCGGCGGTTGCGCAATGTAGATGTTGCCATTCTCAAAGAGTTCCGGAAAATGGCGGAAGAAGAACGTGAGAACGAGCGTGCGAATATGTGCACCGTCCACATCCGCGTCCGTCATGATCACGATACGATGGTAGCGGAGTTTCGACATATCCTTTACTTCGCCAATACCGACGCCCATCGCGACCACGAGGGACTTAATTTCATTATTCGCCAACATGCGGTCAAGCCGCGCCTGTTCCACATTCAGGATCTTTCCCTTGAGCGGAAGAATCGCCTGGAATTCACGCTTGCGCCCCTGCTTTGCCGTACCGCCGGCACTTTCCCCCTCTACAATGTACAATTCGCATTCTGCAGGATCTTTTGAGGAGCAGTCTGCAAGTTTTCCGGGAAGCGTCATTCCTTCAAGTGCGCCCTTACGAATTACGCTGTCACGCGCCGCACGAGCGGCGAGACGTGCACGAGATGCCAAGAGACACTTGTTCACGACCTCTTTTGCTTCCGTCGGATGCTCCTCCAGGTAACGAGCCAACTGTTCGTTGACGACGGTCTCCACAGCTGTCTTCATTTCGGCATTCCCTAATTTGCCTTTGGTTTGGCCTTCAAACTGCGGCTCTGCAAGCTGTACGGAAACCACTGCGGTGAGCCCCTCACGCACGTCATCTGCCGTGAGATTATCATCCTTTTCTTTGAGTAAACCAAACTGACGCGCATACGCATTGATTGTACGCGTCAATGCCGCCTTGAAACCCGTCAGATGATGTCCGCCTTCAACGGTATGGACATGATTCGCAAAACTCAACACGCATTCTTGAAACCCTTGCGTGTACTGAATCGCCACTTCCACCTTCCCCTCCGGCATCTCTTTCATAAAGTGAATGGGATCGCCGATACGCTGTGATGATTCATTCAGGTGAGAAACATACGCAGCAACTCCTCCAACGAAGTGAAAACGGTAGAGCTTGGGGTATTTTTGATCCGCCTCCGGCCGCTTTTTACGCGCATCCATGATGGAGATGGTGATGCCACTCGTCAGATACGCCTGCTGTCGAAGCCATGTGAGAATATGGTCGTAATTGAATTCAACCGTATCGAAAATTTCGGTATCCGGCGTGAACTGAATCAGCGTTCCCGTCTTGTCGGATTTCCCTTCTTTCTTGACATCCGCAACCGGCTTCCCGCGTTTGTATTCCTGCACATACCTGAACCCGTCCCGACAGACTTCTGCACGCATGTATGTACTCAGTGCATTGACCACCGAAGAACCAACTCCGTGCAAGCCGGATGACACTTTGTATCCGCTGTCATCACCGCCAAACTTCCCTCCCGCATGGAGCGTGGTGAGCACCACTTCGAGAGCGGATTTTTTCAGCTGCGGGTGAGGATCGACAGGGATTCCACGACCGTTATCCTCGATGTTGCAAGATCCGTCATCCTGCAGGGTGATGATGATATGGTTACAGTAGCCGGCCATCGCTTCATCGAGCGCATTGTCCACAATCTCCACAATAAGATGGTGAAGCCCCCGACTATCAGTCGATCCAATGTACATTCCCGGTCGCTTACGGACCGGTTCTAGGCCCTCCAGCACCTGGATCTGCTGAGCTGTGTATTTCTTATCTGCCATTCGGCGGCTATGATAGCACTCTCCTTGCGCTTAAGAAAACCCTTTCGTATACTGCCCTCATTCCTTATGGCTATTTTCGCCAGAAAAAAACAAGGGGAGAGTAACGATTCGCTCCAGCAGCGATTCAAAAAACAGGTGCAGAAATCCGGCGTTTTGGCGCTACTTCGCAAGCGATCGGTACACAGCAAGAAGCGCAACCGACTCATTCGTCGCAAGCGCGCACTGCACCGCGAGAACCTGCGAGCAGAAAATAAGAAGAGGCAGTTTTATTCGGCGATGTAACTATCTCACGAGCTCCAATGCCTTCAGGAGCTGCTCATCGCGATCATCTTTGCTCTCGACAACAATATCCGGCGTGATGCCCGTGCCTTCAATCTTGCGTCCATTCGGTGTTGTCCATTCAGCAATGGTTATTTTCAGGCTTGAGCCATCGGTGAAGTCCACAAGTTGCTGGACAGTCCCCTTTCCAAATGTCTGCTCACCCACAAGCGTTGCACGCTTGTGATCCTGCAGAGCCCCCGCCACGATCTCGGACGCACTGGCAGACCCCTTGTTAATGAGAATAGCCATCCGCACGTTTTCCCCAATGGTCGGCGGATCACGCGTGATTTCGTCACGCTTTTCGCCCGTAGAAGCGATGGTTGCTACTTTACTGCCAAGCGGAAGGAAGTTGCTCACGACGAGTTCTGCCGCATGCAGGAGACCGCCGGGATTGTTGCGGAGATCGAGTACCACTCCCCTTGCCCCCTTCACCTGAATACTCTGCATCAACTCGCGAAACTCACGTTCTGTCGTTCGACCGAACTGGACGAGCTTGACCACGGGAATATCGCCCACCCACTCCAGCTTGATTTCGGGAACCTGAATAGTATCGCGCTTTACCATGACCGTGAACTCTCCACCATTCCTGCGGATGAGAAGTTTCGCCTCTGACCCTTGCGGTCCGCGTACGTGATTCACTGCTTCCATGAAACCCAGTCCATTCAGCGACACATCATCCACCTGCAAAACCTGATCCCCGGGAAGGAGTCCTGCTTTTTCCGCAGGTGAATCCGGCAACGGCGCGAGGATGGTCAGTATGCCATCAATGAACTCGACCTGCGCGCCGATACCGGAAATTTCCCCTTCAATATTCGTACTGAATTCCTCCGTCTGTATGGGGCGAAGGAATGTGGTGTAGGGATCTTTCAAACTGTTCACCAGCGCTTCCACCGCCTGATATCCCGCTTCCTCTTCATCGATATTCCCTTCACGCAAGTACATGGAATTAATGATTCTCCAGACCGAGCGCAGAATATCCTGCTTCGGAATCATCTCCTCCGCAGATTCGAAGGAAATTTTGATAGTCGGTATATCGACCTCCTGTTTTTCACGGCGGGAAACAGGAGTTTCCCCAATGAATCGTTGTAAGAGAAGCTTTCCTTCCCGCCCCGTCAATGCGCGACGCACGCCGAAAATGTTTTCGCGTACAGGTTCCATCCATCCTTTGTCGATGGCAACTTGAACAGCCGGTGCAATCAACGCATCCTTATGCACGTCAGAGAAATTCATGGTGATGTCGTTCGGTCGTTCCCCCTTCAATCGCGCCAGAATGAAGAGCGCTTCTCCCCGCGTAATTTTCTGTGCCTGGTACAGATTTTCCCCGAAATGTTTCAGTGCGCCCCGCTCGTGCGCAACGCGCACGTACGGCTCGAGTGCCTTTGGGACGGGCCTCGTAAACGGAAGTTCCTTATAAATATGTTTCGGCGTGAGATCGAGCAAGGTCACTGCGCTGCGAATAAACTGCCCACGCGTCACGATTTCCTCATCGCCCACACGGAGCGTCTCTGTCACAGATGCAGCAAAGATCTGTATCGGAAAAAGAAATACGGCAAGAATGATGGTGAGACGTTTCATAAGTGGGTGGATTGTACAGATATTCATCGAGAGAGCCAATGTATTGGTAATTACTTCAAAATGTGCTATAATATCCAGATTATGCCCGTATCCTCATGGACTTCTCATTGAGTAAATCCGTCGTTGTACTTCTCGCCGTACTTGCCCTGGGCGCGTATGACCTGTCACGACGTGCTCAGCGAAAATCCACGCATCTCCTCTTTGCCTGCATCCTGGGAACCATACTCTCACTGGGCATCATTCGACTGTCGGAGACGTTCACCCAACCGGGACCTCAAGACACCTACCTCTTCGCCCTGACGTTCGTCTTCATTGTTCTTCTCTGGAAAGCGCTGTTTGGCCCATGGGGAGTACAGACAAAGAGCATCATCCTCGGCACATTCCTCTTCTGGGTCGCACTGCGCATGTTTGGCGAAGCCGATCCTTCCGAACGCAACATGCGTCTGATTGCCACTGTGGTCGCTCTGATTCCCGCTTCCGTATGGTGCCTTCTCTTCCTCCGTTACCACACAGAACGCTTGGGAGTCATTCTCCTCATGTTCATAGCGGGAATGCTCTCGACAGCACCCATCCTCTTCTACGATCAACTGCTCCGGCACGGCATTCAGCTCAACTTCTTCGCGTTTTCCATTCACCCGGAAAGCTTTACGCGCTCTTCGGACATTTTCGTGTCCGGAAGACTACTCGGCATGCCCGGTCTTCGCACAACCGTCTTTGCCACCCTGGTGTCCTTCTTCATCGTGGCTTTCATTGAAGAAGTTAGTAAATTCTGGGTACTGCGAAAAAGCGGAAAAGCATTCTGCAGCAGCATCGACGACGTCATTCAGTACGGCATCATTATTGCCATTGGATTTTCCTTCGCAGAGAACATCCTCAACAGCAACTACTTCCTGGGATTCGTCCGCCAGTATCTCGTCTCAGTGCCAGAGCCCAATATTGCCGGTTTCCTCAGTAATGTTGCCGGACGCTCCGTGCTCACCAGCATGGTACATATCGTATCGACAGGTGTTCTGGGGTATTTCCTCGGACTTGCATGGTTTGCGCCGTCCTACCTTTTGGAACTCCATCGCCGTGGCGGCATGATGCCACTCGTTTCTCTCATTCGACGTCTCCTGCGTCTCCCCGAAGAGACGGTCTTTCGATCTCTGACGATGACGACAGGACTCCTCTGCGCCATTATCCTCCATGCCGCATTCAATTTCCTCGTGACGCTGCCGGACATCCTCCCCGGAAATCCACGCACGCTCGGCCAGCTTTTCGACGCGGATCCCGGATCTCCGCTCCATATGATGGCACTCCTCCTCTTTCCCTCTCTCTTCTACGTCTGCGGAGGATTTTGGCTCCTTACAGGGTTATTCCTGCGCCAGGAGAACCAGAAGGAGAGGGGAGTCGTTCGCATAAAAGAAGTATTGGTGAAAGAAGAGGCATTTGGGTAAATTGGGGGCACTATGCAACGTGCATGTTCTTCCTCCGTTCTTCTTGGCGTCCTCCTCGTCAGCCTCATTGGGTTTTTCACGTACTTCTGGAATTTCAGCACACCGCAGGCGTTCTTCTGGGATGAGAACTACCACATCGCCAGTGCGCAGAAGTACCTGAATGGCACATTCTTCATGGAGCCTCACCCTCCACTTGGAAAACTGATGATTGCGGCAGGGGAGTACTTGCTCGATCTGAACGAAACAGATAATCAATTCATCGGTACGGATTATGGAAAGAATCCCCCGCCGGGATTCTCGTTCACAGGTTATCGGCTCTTTCCGGCGATGCTCGCGTGGCTGACAGCCCCCGTGCTCTTTCTCGTCTTCTACCTTCTCACGAAGAACACGCTGTTCTCCGTTCTCTTCAGCTTCCTCTATCTCTTCGACAATGCGCTCATTGTTCACCTTCGCGGTGCGATGTTGGAACCGCCGTACATCTTCTTCAGTGCGCTCACCATATTGTCCTTTCTCCTCTTGCTACAACACAAAGACCGACCGACAGCATTTCTGCTCTCTTCTCTTCTCTTTGGTGCAAGTTTTGCCGCCGTGATGCTCACGAAAATTCTCGGGCTCGTGCTCATTCTGCTTGTTCCGGCACTCTTCGTCATGCTCTGGCCGCACTGGCGGAAGTTCATGCACTTTCTCCCTCTGGCCGTGACTGCGTTCGCGATTCCCTACATGGCCATATGGCAGATGCACTTCTCCATCGCAGAGAACATCAATCCGAGTCTTCCGGATCAGGGATACTACCAGGCATCCGACGAGTACAAACAGCTTCTCGCCGCAGGACACAACCGCAACCCACTGTACTTCCCATACATGCTGCGTGACTCATGGAACTTCGTCGGACATTACGCACAAGGCGTACCGAAGTTAGATCTCTGTAAAGCCGATGAAAATGGCAGTCCGTTCTTCCTCTGGCCCATCGGCGGTCGCGCCATTAACTACCGTTGGGAAACCCCCGATGGATTCGCCTACAAGTATCTTTATCTTCAGGTGAATCCTGTGGTCTGGTGGGGAGTTCTGCTGGGCGTTCTCCTGGGCATCAGTCTCCTGCTGGCACACGCGTGTCTGCCACTCAAAGAGAAGCTGCACCGGCCGCTTCTCCTTGCCGTCTTTTTAGGCCTCTACCTCAGCTTCATGGCAGCGACCAGCATGCTTGATCGCGTGATGTATCTCTATCACTACTTCCTGCCACTCCTCTTCGGTTTCTGCGTACTCGCGCTTTCTCTTCTGGAAGTACGGAAAATATTCCACTTCACACTGACGCCTGCGCGGCAAACCGTGCTTCTGACATTGTTTGGCATGCTCATCTTCGCCGGCTTCCAACTCATGCATCCATTCAGCTACTACGAACCTGTTACAGATGCACAGTTCCGCTCCCGCACCTTCTTCCGACTCTGGGAAGCGCACTGTGTGAACTGTCCGCGTGAAAGCGTGATGGTGCAAACGAGGAGATAGTGTGCTACACTGCTGACCTCGTGCAGGACAATGGTTCTACAAACGGCAACGGTACAGACGTGACATTACATGATGTGATCACACATATCACAAACATGAAACAACAGTTTGCGGAAGTTATGAAAGTGATGGAGTCTCATCTCATATCTCGAATAGACGACATGGAATCTCGACTCACTGTAAAAATTGATGCAAATACTGAGGCCATTGCCGTACTCACACAACGCGTTGATGCACTGGAAGAAGATCTCGTAGCAACAATCGAGGACACCCTTCGCATCCGTGGACACGTGGGGATGCCGGTGCCGACTGGAGATGAATAGGCACTCTGGCACGTCTCTACGAAATTCGCACTTGTACCAACTCTCGCACCATTTTCACAATCACTTTCAAACTCGCACCGGTCTGTTTGCCGAACTTGCGCGGATAATGATTCACATCCACCTGCTTCCATGTGTAACCGGCTTTCTTGAGTCGGTAGAAAAACTCTGCATTGAAGATAGCGCCGGTTGCGACTGTGGGACGTCCTGCTTTCCACGCGTCACGGTGAAACACTTTCATGGCGCAGTTCACATCCCTCACCCAGATGCCGAGAACCAAAAATGAGAGGAGGCCAAAGAGCTTCGCATTCACCTTCCGCATGAAAGGATCCGCGCGGTGACGGCGGCGACCGATGACTATTTTGTTTTGCGGAAGACAGGCAAGTAGCTTCCCAAAATCCTTCACATCAAACTGTCCGTCGCTGTCCATGAACGCGATCCAGCCTTTGACGTCAGCTGCAGCTGACGGACGACGGCCGGCAGGCCAGCTTTCATATGCCGTGTCGCAACCGGAACGGACAGCGGCACCGTAACCGAGATTTTGGGAGTGGGTGATGATTTTTATACTCCCCCTCCCCTCAATCCCCTCCCTCAAGGGAGGGGAAGCACTATTACACTTTTCCTGTATTTTCTGCAAAATAGTTGCTGTCCCATCCGTTGACCCGTCATTCACCACAATCACCTCTCCGGAAATCCCCTCTTCTCGCATCCAGCCAAGACAACTCTTCACTGTCACCTCGATATTCGCTTCTTCATTAAAGCATGGAAGAACAAGGGAGAGCCGCATATGTGCCAGAGCAGACAAGAGATAATAGATGACAAATTACAGGATGCCACAAACGGAAAATAGCCTCTTCTGCAGTATATTTGCTTTCTAGATGCCACGAAAGCCATCTTGTCGGCCCCACTCTTTGCTCATATTTCTCAGTATTCTCAGTGTTTTTCTGAGTTTTGCCGGCATTGTGCAGTACCTGCAATCCGAAGTTTCCCTGACGGTAAGCGAAGCCCGATACGTTATCAATGGCACAGAAGAGCATCACTCCCCTCTTCCGCTCTCTTTCACAAGCACTGGACAAGATATTGATATTTTCTTCGACATCACACATACATCGAGCACTCCCACAGTATTTACCGTCATTCCGGATGACTGTCTTGAAGAACTCTCCATCAACGGCACGACATTTCCACATGAAGATATTCCCTTCTGCGACTGGTCTCGTGGCCGTACATTTGATCTCACGGAGGTTCTGCATGACGGAACAAACCAAATCCACGCTCGCGTGAAAGACAACGGCAATGTCGGCGGTTTGCAACTCCATGCTCAGGAACCGCCGTGGTACAACGCATTGACGCTGCTTCGTTACGCACTGCTCTTCCTTGCGGGAACCTACGCATGCACTGCGCTTCTACGCTCCATTCCGGCAACATCGAGAATCCCTATTCCTATCCTTATTCTCCTTATTGGAGGAATTCTCCTGCGTGTGCTCTACGTATCGGCCACGCCCCACACGGTTCGTGGCCATGACACGGAAGGCCACATTGACTACATCAATCACATACAGAATGAAATGCGTATTCCCCATCCGTCCGACGGGTGGGAATTCTACCAGCCTCCCGCGTACTACGCACTTGGTGCCCTCTGGCAAGGACTGACGGAACTCCTTCCCTTCCCCCTCCCCTACTCCCATCCTCAGCAAACACTCTCCCTTCTCCTGGCAATCTTCACCTTCTGCCTTTTTGTAGGAATAGGGATACTTCTCTTTCCGACAAAAAGAGAATACATATCCCGCACTCTGTTTATCGCCACATGTGCCACCTTCCCGGGGATCGTATTTTTCTCTGCACGCATCAACAACGACACGCTGTCTCTCCTTCTCAACACCCTCGCCCTCTTCTTCCTCCTCCGCTTCTGGAACACGCACACGTGGAGAGTGTGGCTGCTGCTCTGCATCGTTCTCGGCGTATCCCTGCTTACTAAGACCACAGCGGCACTGATGATTGGCACGGTGTTTTTCTGCCTCCTCCTCGTTCCACGCCTCACACGCCGAAAACGCTTTCTCTTCGCCATTGCAGGAGGAACGCTTCTCCTCCTCCTTGCCGGATGGTTTCATATCCCACGCACTCTGCAGACATACCACACGAAAACAACTCTCGTTGGCAATATTAGAAACCTTAATTCTGCACTTCGGCTGGAAAACGATCTTGAGAACTACACCATATTCCATCCTGCCAAAATCCTGGAACATCCCTTCAACAACCCTTGGCATGACGATGCACGACGCCAGTATTTTTGGGAGTACTTCTACCGCAGCGCATTCTTTGGCGAATTTCGTTTTAACGTTTCTCCCTTTGTCCTTGAGAACATGCTTGCTCTGGGCATGGTGCTCCTTCTCTTCCTTCCAGTAGGACTCTTCTCCCGCCCCCTGCATCCCCTCCTCCCTCTTTTGTGCATTCTGACTACGGGAGCCATCGCTGTACGGTATATTCATCCTTTTTCTTCCATCAGCGACTTCCGCTATTCCGCTCTGCTCGTCATCCCCGTAAGTTATTACATCCTGCAAGGTCTGCAAAAACTCCCTCACGAATGGAAAACTGCCGGATCTACCGTCTACGGCCTCTTTCTTCTCTTCTGCACCACTTTCCTCATCCTCCTCTCTCCGTAAATCATTTCGCTTTCTCCGCTCTCACAAGAATATCAAAATTCCCTACCGACATATCGCCCAATGTCCCAGTATCCGATCCCGTTCCTCCATCAATGCCCTCCTGACCGAGCAGCTTCTTCTCGTGAAATGAGTGCAGTGCCGACCCTGCCGTGACGGCGACCGTCAGTAACGCCGCAAGTAAGAGGAACGAACGCAGAAAGCAGGACATAGTGGAGAGAATTTAGGAATTCCTTCTTCGCCGCACCCATGCCAACCCTCCCGCAGCGCCGGCAGCGATGACGGCGATGGCAACGGGGCCTGTTTCCGGTTGTGTTCCGGGAACTGAGACACCGTCTTGACCGATTTGCGGTGCAATACTCGCGGGCACGACTGCTCCCGGTTGCCCTGCGAAGTACGGTGAGCGCGGATCGAACTGCTGACCGGGAGGAATCGGCATGTAGAACTCACCTGGAATCTCGAAGAAGCAGTACGGCGTGCAGCCATCGCCCGGGAAACGGTTGCCGTCGTCACACTGTTCACTGCGGTCCACGACTCCATCA
>PFDS01000003.1:15896-16632 GCA_002772605.1 Candidatus Peregrinibacteria bacterium CG10_big_fil_rev_8_21_14_0_10_49_16 | reverse complement strand
ATACACAAGGCCTGCCACGGTAGCTCAGTTGGTTAGAGCGTGGGACTCATAAGCCCGAGGTCGGAGGTTCGATCCCTCCCCGTGGCACCACATAAGGTTTACAGGTTTACTGTCATGATTAATTCGTTTCTGAGATGGCTTTTCACTCTTCCGGCTAAGAAAAAATGGACATGGAAGACGTGGCTCGTACTGATTGTTGCCGGTTTCATAGTCATTTTGGCATTGATACCAAAAGCTCGAAACGAGATAAGCTGCTTCTTCGTAGTAAGTGTCGGGCAAAGTGGAGGACAGACGGGCTGTGCATTATACAAGGCTCCATCTGATCGGCATTTGAACAACGAGATTATCAAAGAGTTAGATGAAAATCTGTCAGCATATAAGGGCCAAAAAGTAGTGGTATCGAGCGCAGCTGGTGATTGGGAAGCTGAACAACTTGCAGTTGAAATAGAGGAACATTTGAAGAGATCTGGCTGGGAAGTCTGGCTCCGCTATTACGATGGAAATCCCATCAAGCCCGGAATCTCGTTTGAATTCAGAGAAACTGGACCTGTAGTTCAAGTCGGTAAGAACATATGAATAAAGTAAAGGGATAATCCATAAACTGTAACCCCCATGTCACCAGACAGTGTTTTATTCCTAACATTTTTCCGCCCCCCACCAGCTCGTTGGAAACCAGCAATTCTATATGCACTTTCTTGGAAAAAATCACCACTCGCTTCACTTTGTAATGAACATA
>PFDS01000003.1:0-15884 GCA_002772605.1 Candidatus Peregrinibacteria bacterium CG10_big_fil_rev_8_21_14_0_10_49_16 | reverse complement strand
TGCTGTATATCCCGCACAAAATTCTCCTGGGGAAACAGAAAGTAGAGTATATGGCCGGGCATGCGGTCTTTTTGTTCAATGACCTGCGGTTGCCAGTTCGTCACACGGTATATACCAAGTACATCGATTCCTCCCACACGAACTGTATGTACCTTGCCCTCTTCTGGAAGAGTACGTCGGTAATCCGTCTCCCGATAGGAATCCAGAATATATTTCGGTTGAAAGTTTTCCCATAAAATAAGGAACAATCTGGACCGCTCTTCTGGAGTCAATGCATGAAATGCACTATAGCCAGGACTACTTATGGGATAATACGGGATAAGATCCTGTTGATCGTTTTCGAGTATGAATCGTAATCCTTCCGTATACGACAACCCCCAGTAATCCAATTCGAAGTATCCATCAACAAAACGATTGGGAATGGAGAAGTAGATATATTCTAGTGGATGGTTGCGAACCATGAAGAGACCGGTCGAGAAAAAACTCAGAATACATAAACCAACGACAAGAGCATTCAAGAGTTTCTGTAGTCTAGGTATAGTTTTCAGCTGTCGCACAAGCCACCGCACTCCTATTGTACCGATGAGTAGAAAAGCTGGATAAATGAAAAAGAGATGACGCCACGTATCGAAGATGCCGGCACGGAGAATGATGACCGCAAGAATCGGTACAAAGAACCAGATGAGTACAAGTGCTTCCGTGCGCTTCTCCCATAAGAATGTACGAAAAGATCCCAGGTACTGACAACCAAGTGCAGTACACCCCAGAAGAAAACAGACTGTATAGAGTAACGGTGTGGAAATGAACATCCATACGGGAATCCAGTGCCATGGGTTATGACTGAGTTTTTCTCCCATATAAAAACCGCCCGGTGCTTTGGTACTCATGTACCGGAATGCTTCAAGAAAATGCTGCACAGGATGCGTCCAGAGAAGCGGCCAGAATGCCATAGTGAACAGTACCCAGAGAACAAGAAACGCCACAGACGACCGCAGAGCACTGTACAGACGAATGCGCCTCCCTCCTTTCTTGATCCCCCACGCTGCTACGAGAAAAAAGAATACTGTCAGTACCGGCAGAAGTACGCCGGTCATACGCACACTCACGAGCAACGCACAACTGGCGGCATGGAGTAAGAGCATCCACCAACGTCGACGCTCAAGAACACACACAAGTGTGTACATCGATACAGTGAATAGCGCCAGTGTGGGAACATCACGGGAGTTGAAAAATGCATGACCGAAGATGCGCGGACTGAGAACAAGCATGAGTGCAGTAAGCAATCCCCACAGACGACTACGAAAGTATTTTGCCGCAAGTAGATAGAGAAAAAACACGCCAAGAACAAAGACAAGGAAACTTACAAAGTGACGCATAAAAAACACTTCCTGCGCATTCTCCAGCGGCAACACTTGTTCAAGTCCGTACAGAAAAAGTTCAAACACCGGCCCGTGATACCGTCGACCAGGATCCGTCGACCATTCTTCACCCTTGAATACCGCTTCATACGCTTCAAAACCAATCACGTATTGCGTTTTCTCATCCCATGAAATGCCGTAGTTATCGTGTATCGCGTACCCAACAAAGAGTAACATCATAAAAAAACCTCCAACACACCACGCATCATGCCGTTGCAGATGCCTCCAGAGAGACTTCAACATCGCTCTGTATTGTACGCATCTATATAGATCGTGCTACGCTGCAAATATGCAGCAACAGAAAGCCATTCTCCTCTGTCTTCATGGCTGGGGCGGGTCGAAGGAATCATTCACAGAACTGCGTGAAGCACTGAAGGGTATGGATATCGAAATACTCACACCGGACCTCCCTGGATTTGGCGACGAGCCGGAACCACCACGACCATGGAACGTAGACGACTATGCGCTCTGGGTTGAGCAGTGGCTCGCACACCGGCCCGTAAACCAACTCACTGACCACCCTCTCTTCATCGCAGGCCACTCACACGGTGGACGCATCGCTATGAAACTCGCCCTTCGTAAAAACATCCCTATCACACATCTCTTTCTCTGCGCAGCTGCAGGAATTCGTCGACCAAAACACGGCAGACGCATCGCAGGGTTAACACTTGCAAAAACCGGAAAACTCCTCTTTTACATTCCCGGACTCCGATCTCTGCAACCAATCGGAAAGAAATGCCTCTATAAACTCTTTCGGGTCCATGACTACGAACATGCCAGTCCACTCATGCAAAAAACATTGATTCAGGTCAGCAAAGAAGATTTTAAGCCACTTCTTTCACAAATACATCTCCCCACAGACATTTTCTGGGGGGAAGAAGACTCCATGACTCCTCTCGCAGATGGCATTCTGATGCACGAATCTATCAAAAACAGTCAATTCTACAAATTTCCCCATACCAGACACAGTGTACACCAAAATCGGGCACAGGAGATTGCCGAGGTTATTCGCGCTAGAATAGGAAAAGCATGAGCCTGGTTCTCCTCACTATTCTCGTTCTCCTGGCCTCGATCTCTCCTCTTCTGACATTTGCCGCACTCTGGCAACTCAAGGAGTGGCGATGGGATCGCTTACGCGAACATCTGCGAGAAACAGGATGGCTGCAGCTTATCGGTAAAGTCCGGCCGCTACTTCTACTCTTGGTCTTCTTTGGCGTGCCTATCACTCTCACCGCACTAACACTCCTCAATGTCACTCAAATTCTTCTAAAGAAACAACGGTATCCCGTCTGGACTACCAAAGCTCTTGTGCTTACAACAACATCGCTCTGTATTACTGCCCTACTGCCCTACTCCCTACTGTCTATTACCGACTACCTACTAGTATTCCTTCCCCTCTTCCAACCTCTTACTCTTGCTCTGGCTCTAGTCCTTTGGAAACCAATCGACCACTACCTAAAACAACGCATTCTCAGTCGTGCAAAACACCTCCGTTCTCAATTCCCTCATCTCACGGTGATCGGTATTACCGGAAGTGTGGGGAAGACCACAACAAAAGAACTTCTCACCCATCTCCTCCAAGACCTCCACCCCATCGTCACCCCTGAACATGTGAATACCGAACTCGGCGTTGCACAGTGGCTTATACAGGTACTGAAAAATGACGCGGCACAGGACCGCATACTCATTGTAGAAATGGGAGCATACAGAAAAGGAGAAATTAAAACATTATGTGCCAGTACTCAACCCACTATCGGCATCATCACGTACATTGGCAAACAACACCTAGGATTATTTGGTTCACAAAAAAACCTTTGCGATGCAAAAGGAGAGCTCTTTGAAGCTCTTCCCTCATCTGGCCACGCATTCCTTGGTGCAGACTCTCCATACATCGAAGAACTCAAACAAAAATGCCAATATCCATGTCACATTATCGAGAAAAAAACTCAGCTGAAAAATCCACACTTCAACGCTGACCTCCCTGCTGCCGTTGCAAAACATCTTGGCGTGAGTGATGAGGATATTCAGAAACATCTCAAAACATTCTCTCTGCCACAAAAAACTTTTACCATCCGTGAAGAGAACGGCATCACTGTCCTCGATGATACGCACAACAGCAGTCCAGAGAGCTTCCGTGCAGCCATTGAGTGGGCAAGGAAGCAACCACATGAACGCAAAATTCTTCTCGCAGCCGGCATCATTGAACTGGGCAAAGAATCTAAAAAGATCCACAAAGAATTGGGTACTCTCGCTGCTCCCATTTTTCAGGAAGCAATCATCCTCAATAACCATTGTGCAAAAACTTTTGAACTAGGCTTCGGCAAACCCCTACAACCTATAACCCCTGCCTGCCGGCAGGCAAGGTATAACCTACAACCTCATAGTCTTCTCGTCTGCATTGGCCGCATTCCTCAATCACTCATCACAAAAATCACCTCTACCAAGAACCCAATAACTCAATAACTCGTCATGCCCCCCATCCATCACACCTTCGCACCCCATGTGGATACGACCTATGTACTACACACAATGCGGCTTCTTCTTCAGCCTTGGAAATGGCACAAAGGAAAAGAACAACAACAGTTGCAAGATGCACTTAAAACACACTTCAAAGCCAATGTGAGCCTCTTTGCGTCTGGTCGTGAGGCACTTCTTGCCATTCTCCAGTCTCTAGAGATGCGTCCTGGCGATGAAATCATTATCCAGGGGTACACCTGCACGGTTGTGCCGAATGCTATTCAGGCAGCCGGAGCCACTCCGATCTATGCCGACATTGATCCAGAAACTCTTAACCTTACTTCTGAAACAGTCGAACCACTCATTACCAATAGTACTCGTGCCATTATCTGCCAACATACGTTCGGAATGGTTGCTGATACCGAACGTCTCCGTGCTCTCTGCGATGAATACGACATCTTGCTCATCGAAGACTGTGCACACATCATCCCTGATCAACAAGGACCACAGGACATTGGCAAATATGGAGACTATGTGTTTTTGAGCTTTGGTCGAGACAAAGCCATTTCCGGAATCACAGGTGGTGCCGTCATCACTAAAAAATTGTGTCATCCTGAGCCTGTCCGTCCGGCAGGCGGGCCTGCACAACTTCCTTCACTGACCATCTTCCGTTTCCTTCTCTACCCCTTCATCTACTCTATTGCACGCCCGCTGTATGGAGTGGGCATCGGGAAAGTACTGCTGTGGCTCTCTGCAAAACTGGGACTCCTCGTCCCTATCGTCACGAAGAAAGAGAAACAGGGACACATGGACTCGGTTCTTCACAGCATGCCCAATGCCTGCGCAGCTCTCGCACTTGGGCAGTTCCAGAAGCTCCAGAAGATCAATGATCACCGAAGAGAGCTTACAAAGCTCTACCTCCAAGCATGTAAAGACAATGGCTGGAAGGTGCTTAATGGCATGACCGAAGACCTTCCTCTTCAAAAGTTTCCATTATTCGTACAACAGGCCGAATACGTACGTACACAACTCAAAAAACACAACATCCATCTCTTCGATGGCTGGACCGGCTGCTCTATTGTGACAGAAAGTCCTCACGCGGAAGAAACGGAGAAGCAGGTTCTTAACCTTCCTACCCATCCTACAATGTCCATGTACCAAGCGACACAGCTTGTGCAATTCCTTAGAAAACTTCTTTCATGATCACTCTTCAACCAGCAGCGGACCGCAAACTGTGGAACGCATTCATCGCATCTCAACCCTTCTCCCCCTTCCTCCAAAGCTGGGAGATGGGAGAGGTATATCGGGAGATTGGGCAGGAACCGGTACGGTTGGAGATACGAGAAGGAGTAGAACTCATAGGAGTGTGCTTTGGACACGTTGTACCCGCACGCCGCGGCAGGCATTTGAGCATCCCGTATGGACCGGTGCTGGCAGAAAACTGTAAGAAGGAAACCATAAGCGAACTTATGAAAACACTGAAAAACATCGCATCAGATCATAGTTGCTCATTCATTCGTATGAGTCCATTCTGGCCCTTCGCCTCTACTCAGAGTGACACTCTGAGACAAGTACGATCACTCCCCTCCCCACTCCATCTTCTTGCAGAACACCTGTGGCTTCTGGACCTACAAAACAAGACAGAAGAAGATATCCTGAAAAACATGAGGAAAAACACACGTAACCTGATTCGTCGTGCAGAGAGAGAGGATGTCACGATTCACGCATCCGATGATCCACTCAGAGATCTTCACATATTCTTAGCACTCCATGAAGAAACCCGCAGACGCCACGCCTTCACCCCCTACACCAACACCTTCTTTGAGGCACAAGTGCGACATTTTTACAAAAGAAAGGGATCCCTTAGGGATCCCACCTGCACTTTGTACATTGCAACATACGACAATGAGCCAATAGCATCATCTATCCATATACACTTTGGTGGCGAAACGAGTTACCACCATGGCGCAAGCACGCACAAACATGCCAAAATTCCCGCAAGTTACCTGCTCCAATGGACAGCTCTTCAAGACGCCCTGAAACGCGGTGATCACCTCTATAACTTCTGGGGCATCGCCGCTGAAGGAGCAAAGAGTCATCCATTTAGTGGAGTGACCACATTCAAAACGGGATTTGGAGGAGAACTCTACGAACTCATACATTGTATCGATATTCCCCTCACATCGTCCTATTATCTTACACGGGGATTCGAAACAATCCGGAAATGGAAACGTGGTTTCTAAATGATGTATACTCCATTTCATGGCATCTCCCGAAAAAAAGAAGGAACGTTTTCCACCAAAAGATACGCATCACCTAAGTAGAGATGAAAAGCTCGATGTCATCGCAGAATACCTCCGTCGTCTTGATCGACGAGACCGATGGCGTGCTGTAGGGAACACAATACGTACAATGATCATTATCATTCCCCTTCTCGCGGCACTCGGCAGTATTTGGTATCTCTATGAAAATGCGGAAGAACTTCTCCAAAAATCCGTATCAGCAATGACAGGACAACTGGGAAATAACTTTAACAACAATGCCGGACAACTTCTTGAAGAGATGCGTAATATGATGCAGCAACACTAACTCACCCACCTGAAAAAATGCGCTGCACCAGCTCTTCTGCATCCATGTTGTCAAGAACAACAATGCTGGGAAGGCGAAGGAATTGCTCCCGTGTAAAAGTACTATCTGGAGCAACTCCAAGACCAAATAAGTAACCAGCTTCCTCTGCCTGCTCAGCAACACGCCCATTTACTCCTCCCTGAGGATAGGCAATGGCAACCACATGACTTTTAGTAAACTCTCCGAGAACACGACGACTTTGAGCTATCTCTATGGAAAGCTGTGCATTGGTGAGTGAACGAAAGTCTTCACCGCTATGTCCACCAGATTGCACATCAAAACCATTAGCAATGAGAGTCTGTATGGTTTTTTCAGTGATACCGTTGGAACCGATGTCCTGAGAACGTAGAAAGAGTGTTGCTGGAACTTTACGCACAAGAAGAAGATCCGACACGGCATCAACCGTGGCCGCAGTTATACCAGTAACTGCAAGAATAACGCTCTTCGGAGGAAGCCGAACATCCTGCTTCTCTTGTTGCAAAAGTAACTCATGAAACTTTTGCATCGTCATAAAGCGAGCGCCTTCATTTTGTAACCGTTGTACATGTTTGGAAAACTGCTCTAAGACACCGGCATCAGAAAAATCGTAGCGTAGAATGGGCAACGTGTACTGATCCTGTCGAACAAGAAAATTCGGCACAAACGGTGACAGGTACTGCACAGCAATGTATCCCTCTTGTCCTTCGAAAGGAACGCGCGCCCACGTATCATCCATACTCAGTGGACGTATCAGTGCCTGGCTGGGGAGTTCTCCAACTTTTTCACTACTGACATCCGGCCCTTTTCGCACGTTCACGAATGCAAAATCTACAAAATACAACCCCTTATACTTCTCTTTTTCCTTTGAAAGGTTCACATCACTCGTGATGCGTGCAATGTAACGCTGAGCCACATACCCCTCACGATCCAGATCAGGAATCAAGACACGCGCCCAAGCAGCATCAGTAAATTCCAAGACGCGTAGTTCATCACCTTGATTCAATCGGCCAATGGCTTCTGCTGTCACTTTCGGTGCAGCACGGACATTCAGAAATGTATTCGTCACTTTATAGGTATCCTCTGCGCCATTGTCCGTACCTGAACGCAATTTTCCGTATGCATCAAGAAGAGATAAATCAACAGCTGCTTCTTCCTCCGGTTCCGGACCTAATGGTTCAAGGTAGGGCACACCTTGCTCACGTTTCCCTGTCACTTCCAATGAATCTGGTGCTAACGTATTATCAACTTGCTTTGCCAACTCGCGAAAACGGGCAATATCCTCTGCGGTAAACGCAAACTCATCGTCTTCATTGCCCTCCGGCCCTCCGCACCCTACCAGAAACACACTGATACAACATGTCAGCAGAATAACGGAGAAGCGAGAACTGTGTGTGAACATGGGAAAACGAAGGAAAGGATTACATAGATTCCGGAAAGCGAAGACAGAGAAGCTCTCCGCCAGTTTTGAGAATCTGAGAAACAAAAGACGTAAGGAGCAAACGACGACCCTTCAGAGGTGGGGGCGACTGTAAGATGGGATCACTATTGTAAAAGGCATTAAATCGTTGGCACAACTCAAAGAGATAATTCGTAAGAATATGAGGCATATGAGAAGATCTTGCTTCTTCCAGAATATGAGGAAACTGCATCAATACCTTGAGAAGAAGGTGTTCTGTCTCAGAAAGATCTGCTGTAGACACATTACTTAAAACATGTTCTCCATTCCACTTTCCCTTACGAAGTACTGAACGTGAGCGCGCGTACGTGTACTGCACATACGGCGCACTATTACCATCAAAACTCAAAAACGAACCCCAATCAAATGTAACATCCTGCTTACGGTTCTGACTGAGAACACCGTAGATGACCGACCCAACACCCATCATCTCCGCCAATGCTTCCGGATCATCTGTTTGTACTGCATCACCCCGCTCCTCAATGATACGTTTCGCGCGCGCATGTGCCTCATCCAGTACTTCTTCCAGCTTCAGAATATTCCCCTTCCTTGTGCTCATGCTCTTCTCTCGGAAACGCATGCGTCCGAACGCGATGTGTTCCAGGTGTGGCAATTCCCATCCAAGCATCTTCACTGCTGTAAACAATTGTTGAAAATGCAAAGACTGCGCATGGTCCACAACATAGTACATTGCGTGTGGATGCCATCGATCGATACGATACCGAATTTGTGCAAAATCCCTCGTCATGTAGATCGTCGCGGAGTCCCCTTTTTGCACAACAGCAGTTGGGAGTTTCATTTCCTCGGGAAACTCAATAACCACTGCTCCCTTTTCCCCTTTCGTAAATACACCTTTCCTCAAACCTTCCTCAAGAATAGGAGCCATCATATCTTCATACATTGACTCTCCGTGCGGATGTTCAATAGACACATGCAACCTCTCATAAAGACGGTTCAACGCATCCATAGTGACTGCAACAACATCTTTCCAGAATGCACGTAACTGCTGATCCCCTTCTTCCAAACGACGAAACGTATCACGCGCGGCATCATGAAGTGTCGGATCATTCTCTAGTTCATCATGAAACCGCACATAGAGAGCAAGTAATTCATCAATGGAACAGTCTTTCACGGGCTTTTCTCCCCATCGCTCAAGTGCAACTGCTAACTTTCCAAATTGCGTTCCCCAATCTCCAAAGTGATTCACACGGATCGTATTGTATCCCAAATACTGATACAAATTCGCAATAGACTGCCCAATAATAGTCGACATGATATGGTGAATTCCAAGCGGTTTTGCAATGTTCGGCTGAGAATACTCCACAATAACAGGATCCTCATCGCGCGTTTTTTGCGGTTGAAGAACAGGCAGGACATCTTCTAACTGCGCCAGAAGAGCCTCTGGTGTAAGCCACACGTTGACAAAACCCGGACCCGCTACCTCACTGCGTTCAACACAAGGGACTCCTTGGAGGACATCACACATCATCTGTGCAATCTCTTTTGGAGAAACACCAACCTCTTTAGCAAAACGTAAAGCACTAGGTGTAGAGAGATGACCATGAGAGAGACCGTCCGGAACCGTCCACTGCACAAAAAGATCATGTGTGGAGTACTGCTTGGAAAGAAATGCAGTGATGCTCTGAGTCAATGTATGAACCATGGAGCTAAAGCATACCATTTGAAGGATATTCCCGGTACACTCTCCTCGTGCGCCATCGTTATCTCTCCGTCATTATCGCATGTGCACTCTGCGTGAGCGGCTGCTCACGCTCAGATAAGCAACCTATGCCATCCGTTAAGAATGCGAAAAACGCCACTATTTTTTCAGAGTACATTCTACAGATTTTGCGTAACCGCCCCGATCTTCCGCGTCCTACAGCAAGCCTTGGCGTACATATTGCAAACTATTCAAGCCAACACTACAAACAGCAAATCAAAGGTGCTCTACGAGCAGTTGATCTACTGTCTACCCACCTTTCTGAAGAAAGATCTGTCGACGATGACCTTGCCCTTCTGCAAACGCTTGGAGGACAGTTACAAATGAATATCACCGACCTTCTCAATGCTAGCGCAGACCGCATTGGAGCTCTTAATCAATACACAGAAACACTAAAAGCTACTGCACAGGAAGCCCAGCGCGCTCTCGCACGCCTACGTTCACGAGAAGAATACCTCTTTACAGAAGTACGCTCGAAGAAGAAACAGGGCAGCCAAATAGAGAAAGAAATCGACAAACTCATGGATGCACAAGATTTCTCAGCTGCCGGCAGCAAACAGGCAGATATAAGGAGAATACGCATTGAACTCGCTGAACTCGAGGTAAAGGCAGAACAGACGAAGAGTACAGCGGACACACTAGAAGACATGCTTTTTTTTGCTGCAGAGCGTCTGGAAGCCATTTCTCAAAATAGAGAAGCTATCATTGCTGGTATTACAGTCATCGAACTTCCCGGTACGAAAGAACTGGGAATATTCGAGGAGGGCAAGGGGAAAAGAAGTAGCTTTGGTAAGCCAAAAAATGGACTTTTAGACTTCTCTGATCTCTAGGAGAATTGCTAAAAAACCGTTTTTCTGGCAAAATAATGAGAATATGGCCAAAAAACCAGAAACGCCACCTCCACAAAAATCAATCCCGGCCCCTGAGCAAAAAGCACAACAAAAAAGCTCCCTCCTTGATGGACTTCTCGGTCTGGAAGCCAAAACAAGCGGCAAAGCACAAGAAGGAGAGGCTCCACTCACCAAAGAAGAGAAGGAAGCATTGAAACACTACGATGAAGGCATCCAGAAAATGCTGGATCTCATTGCACCAGCCGCAATGAAAGTGAACACAAAAAGCATCATCCTGAATGACGAGTATGTACGCACATTCTACGTCTACAACTGGCCAAACTTCATCTACCCAAACTGGCTCTCCCAACTGGTCAATTTCGACGCAAAATTCGAAATGGCCCACTTTATCTATCCAAGCGACAACAAAGCAATCATGCGCATGCTCCGAAAGAAAGTAACAGAAATCCGCTCTTCTATTCGCATGTTGGAACAACGCGGTATTGTCCGTGATCCAACACTGGAGGCAGCGCTGCAAGATGCTGAAGAACTGCGTGATCTTCTGGCACGCGGACAGGAAAAACTTTTCCAATTTGGGATGTACGTGACCATCTACGCAGAAGATGAACTGCACCTGAAAAAACTACAAACCGATATTGAATCCATCCTCGGTGGCAAACTTGTGCTCACAAAACCAGCCATGTTCCAGATGGAACATGGCTGGACAAGTACACTCCCTCTCTGTTTGGATGAGTTAGAGATCGGCCGCAACATGAATACCGAATCGGTATCAACCAGTTTTCCCTTCAGTAGCAGCGACTTCACGCAAGATCGAGGCATTCTCTATGGCATTAACCGACACAATGACAGCTTGGTGATCTTCGATCGATTCACGCTACCAAACGCGAATTCCAACATCTTTGCAACATCAGGTGCCGGCAAATCGTTCACCGCAAAAATGGAAATGTTGCGCTACCTCATGCTAGGCATAGAGATTCTCGTCATTGACCCGGAAAATGAGTACACCAATTTATGCGAAGCAGTTGGTGGATCTTTCATTCCTCTATCTATCCAAAGCCCATTCCGCATCAATCCCTTCGATCTTCCACAAGCAATTCGCGGAGAGGAAGCTGCAGCAGGAGAAACACTGCGTGCATCTGTCATTAACTTGCATGGTCTATTTAAACTCATGCTCGGCACCTTGTCTCCCACAGAAGACGGAATTCTCGACAAAGCAATCCTCGACACGTATGCACTGCGAAACATTACCTTTGAAACGGAAAGCCCCGGAGAGATCCCACCACCAACCATGCATGACCTTGTGGACGTGCTCATGACCACAGAGGGTGGGGAAGATATGGCAAAAACACTGCAAAAATACACGGAGGGAAGTTTTGCAGGTCTCTTTGATAAAGAGACCAATGTAGAACTGGACAACAAGATGATCGTCTTCCAGATTCGTGACCTTGAAGAACAACTGCGGCCTATCGCCATTTACATCGCCCTTAATTTTCTCTGGAACCGCATCCGATCCGAATTCAAACAACGTCTTCTGGTCATCGACGAAGCATGGAACCTGATGCAGTACGAAGACTCCGCCCGATTCCTCTACGGAATTGTGAAACGTGCACGTAAGTACTACCTCGGCATTACCACCATCACTCAAGACGTGGATGACTTCGTAGAATCGCCATACGGACGACCAATCATCACGAACTCATCACTGCAGATTCTCATGAAACAATCACCTGCAACAGTCGACAGTTTGCAGAAACTCTTCTACCTCACTGATGGAGAAAAATATCTGTTGGTGAATAGCGACGTAGGGCAAGGAATCCTTTTTGCAGGATACAAGCATGTTGCTATTCAGATGATTGCCGGCCCCGAAGAAACAGCACTCATCACCACAAAACCACAAGAAGTGGCGGCACAAGCAGCTAAGAAAGAAGAAGAAGCTGCCGCTCTGGCAACGCCGGACATTCAGGAAGAACTGCCTGCATCCGAAGACGTTGCACAATCTGAAGAATCCATACCTGAAGTAGAAGCACCACCGGAAGAGGAGAGAACCTGATCTTCAGCAACAACTTTCCACCGTACCTCTGGTTGCAGACGGCCATCAATTGCAAAACCAGCTGCTTTCTTGTGTCCTCCACCATGAAAACGACCAGCCATTGCACTCACGTCCACATCATCACGCAAGGTACGAAGCGATCCTTTTACCTTCCCGTCACGTTCAGAAAGAATGAGAGAAAAACGCATGCCTGGCACAGCATTGACATAGTCAATAGCACCGGCAAGATCTCCATGCTCTGCACCGGTTGCACGAAAATCTCCTTCTGTCACTGCAGAAATGGCTGCGCCTTCATCCGTTACAGTCACCTTCTCCAACACCCTTCCCCATAACTTCAGCATGGATATATTCGCCGTACGGAAAATAGACGTGACAAGCAACTGATGTCGCGCACCGTATCGGAGCAATGCAGACACCGTACGGTACACATTCGCGGTTGTATTACTATGAAGCAAGCCACCTGTATCTGTGTACACACCTGTAAGTAAACTCGTTGCGATATCACTCGTGAATGACCAGCCCCACTCTGCAGCCAATGCAAAGACAATTTCACATGTAGAGGCAGATTCTTCAACTACAATATTCACAGTACCAAAACGAGTATTTGAAATATGGTGATCGATATTGATGACATCCTGGGACTGATCAAAACATTGCGGATGCGACTCAACTAATCCCGTTAACTTTGGCTCAGCACAATCAAGAAATACAATGATATCCTTCGGTGTGAGAGTGAGTGACTGTTGTACGTGCAGTGATGACGAAAGAAAACAGAATGACTCCGGAACAGAATCCGCACAAGAAAGTATAATCTCTTTTTCCGGAAATTCCTTTCGAAGCAATGAACCCAGTCCGAGAAGGGAACCAATGGCATCACCATCAGGATTACGGTGACAGATACACACGATGCGTTCTCCTTGTTTCAGGAGGGTAAGAGCCTGCAGAACTTTGCGCTGTTCAAGTATCATGAAAAGAATACATGATACGTCTCAACAACGTGTCTGCACACAGAACTCATGTTGCTGTCCGAGGTAACTCATGTGTGAGTATGTGATCGGAGAAAGAACGAACGGTGTACACTACCAACATCATGCAAACATTTTCCGTTGTTTTCTGCGGGACGCCAACATTCGCGTTGCCAACACTCACGGCACTGATCAACGATAAACATTTCTCTGTACAACTCGTCATCACACAACCAGATCGCAAACAAGGACGGGCACAACGCATCACACCGTCCCCCATCGCACAACTGGCAAACGCCCAGAACATACCAACACAAAAACCGGAAAGTATACGCAGAGACGTTACAGTGACTCAGCATATCCGTAACGTACAACCGGACTTCCTCATCGTCGTTGCATACGGACAAATTCTCCCGCAGCACATTCTCGACATTCCTACCATTGCACCAGTGAATATCCATGCTTCCCTTCTGCCCCGATGGAGAGGCGCATCCCCCATTCAACACACCATTCTCTACGGAGATAAGGAAGGCGGAGTTACCATTCAACGTATGGAAAAAGGTCTCGATACCGGTCCGATTCTCAGTCAGAAATCCATTCCCATCGACCCGCGAGAAACAGCAGTCTCACTCCATGACAAACTTGCAGACATGGGAGCCACTCTTCTCAGAGAAACCCTCAAGCAACCACTGACGCCGAGAAAGCAAGATGTATTGTTGGTAACAGAGTGCCACAAACTCACGCGAGAGGACGGCGTTGTTGACACTGCAACGATGAACGCCGAAGAGATTGATCGCAGAGTGCGTGCACTTGTGCCCTGGCCCGGTGTGACATGCATAGTACACAACCAATCAATCAAGCTGCTGAACACCGCACTCGTGGAGACATCCGATTCACTGGCCATTACTTGTAAAGACAATACCATTCTCTACCTCCTCCAGATTCAACCACCTGGGAAAAAACCCATGACAGGTACAGCATGGGCACAAGGATACCTTTAAAATACTAAAAAACGTGCCACATAACAATCTCAGTGTGACACGTTTTTTCTATTAGACGTGCTGTCTCATTTCCTGCAATGCTTCGATAAACTTATCAAGATCTTCGACGTCAAACATGATGGTTGTCTTCTGCCCCCCACGAGACTTCTCGGAGATCTTGAAGAACTTTCCGTTCCCGGACTCTTTCAGATCAATGTAAAACGTACGCTGACGTGCATGGATCGTCACCGAATGCACATCCTGTGCAAACGAACGTCCGCCACCGGATCGTCCGCGTGACGCAGAAGCACTGTCTGCAACCACATCGCCACCGGCACCGTCTTGCAAATCTGCCATAGGATCAAACATAGGGATATTTGGAAAAGAAATACAATCGCTTCGCGCATCTCCTGTACCCTCACAGTCAAACACTTCCTGTGATTCGTTTCGACGACGAAAGCGTAGAGATATTAAAAGTATAAGACCATAAATGCAATGTTTATTCAAAATAAGGAGAGGAGCCTGCAGGCGGTGTCAGGTTGCGGCGAATTGCCGCATGGGGTGCCGCTCTTCGCGGCGGTATCCCTGACTGTGCGCTGCAGACTCCTTGGTTTCATACCATACCGGCGCCGATAGCCGGCGGTATCAATAGTTGATCCACAATTTCCCCCCAAAGAGGTCTAAAGGGAACAAACTTTAGAAAGTATACTTACAATTTTTATTCTGTCAATAGCTCACCAAAATTACTCTATTCCACCTCCGGAAAGAGAATTTCCGGCTTTCCGACGGTTTTCCAGTCAGGACATGCCCCCCATTCCTTTAAAGTTCCAATCACAAAGTCTTTTTCCAACATCCTATCCGCATAGGGCACATTCAACTGCCTGGAAATCCGTTGTGTCGTTTCCGGCATGAATGGTAACAAAGCCAGAGATACGTGTCTTAACGCCTCCGCAAGTTGCGACAATACACCGATTTTCTTCTCACCTTTCAACTTCCATGGCTTCTGCTCATCAACGTAGCGGTTACTATCGACAGCAATCTGCACTGCTTCCTGAAGTGCTGCACTGAAATCAAAGTTATCCATCGCCTCTCTGTAGACATCAAACTTCGCACTTATAAAACCTGGTTTCCCAACATCCCCTACCACTCCACCTTCCTTGTGTAGCAGTATCAACACCCGATTCAGTAAATTCCCAATATCATTCCTGAGCTTCGCATCATAGAGTTTGCCAAAACGTTCCCACGAAAAATCCCCATCACGCCCTAGAGGAACTTCATGTGATAGGTAAAACCTCAGCGGATCCACACCGTACTTCTCAATCACCTCTTGTGGCACGACAACGTTTCCCAGACTTTTACTCATTTTCTGCCCCTCACTTG
>PFDS01000044.1:704-16808 GCA_002772605.1 Candidatus Peregrinibacteria bacterium CG10_big_fil_rev_8_21_14_0_10_49_16 | reverse complement strand
ATTCCTCTATTGGTTCGTTTTTGCAGGCAAAAACTCAACTCAGTTGAGCTACATGGTATTTGGTGTACTGTGTATAAAAATATATACTGTGAAACTGTATGGATCGTTTGCCTGTGAGATCCTCGGCGCAGACGGAGAATTGGCTCTGCGGACCTATGGGTCTTAAGATGGTTATGCAGTATCTGGGTAAACGTTCGCACGAGCGAAAAATAGCAAGACTGGCAAGAGCGACGCAAGAATACGGTACAACGGGTGAAGGACTGATTTTCGCTGCAAAGCAGTATGGCTTTCATGAGGCACACATACGCGACCACTCGACAATCGATGACATAAGAACCTTCATCCACAATAGACGGATGCCGGTCATCGTAGATTACTGGTCTGGCGACGATGGCCACTACTCGGTCGTCACGGGCATCGATGATGAAGACGATGAAAATATCCACTTTCAGGACCCCGCCTTGGGTCATGAATGCTCCTGGCCCATCAATGATTTCCTTCGAAACTGGTTCGATTTCGAAACACCATATCTTGTAAACAAGGAAGACATTATCCTGCAACGTATGATCGTTCTCCAAAACCACATTACCCAAACCCGCACAGACATACAGAAAACGTTATCATGACGCACTTGGTGGAATAGGCACATCTTCGCCTGATGGCTTATACCGCTGAATGTAGTACGCGGCCATGATATATCCAATATGTGAGAACGCCTGCGGATAATTCCCCAAATACTCTCCGGACTTTGGATCGATTTCTTCCGCGATCAGTCCATGTGCGGGAATAGCTGTATTGAATTCTTCAAAATACTGCAACGCCTTCTGATGCTCCCCGACAGCGGCAAGTGCTGCGATGTACCAGTACGTACAGAGAATGAATGCACCTTCCCCACCCGGAAGTCCATCTTCATTCTGATACCGATAGATATAGATATTGTTCTTGCAAAGCTCTTCACACGTGCTTTGAATCACTTGCTTCGTGCGATCGTCGTGGCGATCGAGAAATTGCAGGAGAACAAACAGGAAGTTGGTCGCATCCTGCGCATGCACATCCGGAGACTGCAAAAATGTTCCACGCTGCTTATCAAAACAGTTCTCCCACACCCATCGAGAAATTTCTTCACGCAGTGTTCCCAGATTTTTTCGTTTCTCGTCGGAAATTCCCAACTGATCCGCCATACGGAGAGCCCGGTCCACTCCCACCCACGACATCACCTTGCCATAGGTAAAATGGCGCAGTTGGTCGCGTACTTCCCAGATGCCGCTATCCGGCTCCTTCCAGTGTTCCTCGATTTTTCGCACAAGAAGCAAAATGATGGACCTTGCGCGCTGCGAAAGCGGTAGCCCCAGTTTCATCATGAAGTAGTACGCATCAACAAGAGAACCGTAGATATCGAGTTGTTGCTGCATTGATGCGGCATTCCCGATACGTACGGGACGAGACTGTTGGTACCCACCAAAGTGCGAAAGAATGTCTTCTTTATACAGATGCTCCCCCCAAATCGTGAACATGATTGGAATCGATACGTCGCACTGCTCATCATCACACTCACTGAACCCCGCAGCGATATCTTCCACAAACCGGAAAAATTTTTGCGCTTCTTCCGTATACCCCAGAACAAACAGTGCGTACAGTGTAAACGTAGCATCTCTCAGCCATACATAGCGGTAGTCCCAGTTGCGTGATCCGCCAATTTCCTCGGGCAGTGATGTTGTCGGGGCGGCAATGATGCCACCACTGGGATAGAACTGCATGAGTTTCAATGTGATTGCAGACCGAACCAGCTCAGCACGACAGAAGTCGAAGAACCGCCCCTTCATAACCCAATCTTGCCAGAAGTTCTTCGTCTCACCTTCCAGATCACGATCCTGAAAACGCAACCGCGACTCGTACGAATACTCGAGGATCACCGCTTTCGACTCGCCTTCCTGAATATCGATCGCAATGTCCAGTTTCCCTCCTCCGTTGCGTCGGCGCACGCGTGCGCCGACAGGCACATGAATCCATAAACTCCTCTCGCCAATGCGCGCCTGAAACAGTCGCGCGCTTTTCCTACGAAAGGCAGCTTCTTGCTTGGCATACCGCGGGCGAGGACACAGGGAAAACTTCACGGTTGATCCGCCGGATACGCCCGTCACTTTCCGAATCATAAAGTGAGGCACCACATCTTCCTTCGGTTGCGGCAGCATGAAATCATGAATGGTAAATGCAGATTTCTTTCCGGTACAAAGCAGTTCAACAATGGCTGTGTCGGGAATGTACTTTGCATCCACTGCATACCCTTTCGTCTCCACAGTCCACGCACCCCCCTTTTTCTCATCCAGCATCGCCGCAAAGATACTCGGTGAATCAAAGTGCGGAAGGCAGAGCCAGTCTATGGATCCCGTCTTGGAGACGAGAGCTGCCGTATGAAGATCGCCAATGAGCAAATAGTCTTTGATCGGTTCCATACCATCGTCTGAACCGCAGATTACGCAGATTACACGGATGACGCAATTGCGCACGCGTGGGTATTGAAACAATTGACTCTCCCTCATTAGCACTCTATACTAGTAAGTGCTAGTTTTGTTTATAATTCCCATGAATTTCAATAAATTCACCACTAAATCGCAAGAAGCTATTCAATCGGCAGTACAAACTGCCGAAGGTTGCCAACATCAGGCCATCGAACCCCTACACCTCCTTCTTGCACTCGTAGAACAGTCCGGAGGAATCATTCCCTCTCTCCTGACATCTCTGAAACAGAAACCAGAAGATGTATCTGCAACCCTACACGCAGCTTTGGAGAAGTTGCCAACTGTGTCCGATGGATCGGAAGCATACCTGACACAAGACATGAAACGGATACTGAAGAATGCCGAATCGGAAGCAGGAAAACTCCGTGACGACTATATCTCGACTGAGCATCTCTTCCTTGCGCTTCTCGATGACAAACACATTCGGAGTATGCTTCCGCTGCAGAAGAGCGACGTCGAGAAAGCACTTGCTGTGCTTCGCGGCAGTCAGAAGGTGACCGACCCTGAGCCGGAAGGGAAGATGCAAGTCTTGGAAAAATACACGCAGGACTACACGAAGATGGCCCGTGAAGGAAAAGTGGACCCCGTCATCGGACGAGAAGAAGAAATCCGCCGCATCATGCAAATCCTGTCGCGCCGCACCAAGAATAACCCCGTCCTCGTGGGCGAACCGGGAACGGGAAAAACCGCCATTGCCGAAGGCCTCGCAAAGAAAATCGTTGATGACGACGTGCCGGACTCCCTCAAAGGCAAACGGCTCCTGGCACTCGACCTTGGCGCCATGATCGCGGGCACCAAGTATCGCGGTGAGTTTGAAGATCGCCTCAAAGCGCTCCTGAAAGAAATTGAAAGCTCCGACGGACAGATCATTCTCTTTATTGACGAACTTCATACGATTGTCGGCGCAGGATCCGCGGAAGGAACAATGGATGCGGGGAACTTGCTGAAGCCCGCACTCGCCCGAGGGAAACTCCGCACCATTGGAGCAACAACGCTCAAAGAGTACCGCAAATATATTGAGAAGGACGCGGCACTCGAGAGGCGTTTCCAACCCGTGATGGTCGAACCACCATCGGTAAAAGACGCGCTCTCCATTCTCCGCGGCATTAAAGAGAAGTACGAGGTGCATCACGGCGTCCGCATTAGCGACAGTGCTCTGCGCGCTGCCGTGACACTCTCCGACCGCTACATTGCCGATCGGTTTCTGCCCGACAAAGCCATCGACCTCATGGATGAAGCCGCAAGCACGCTACGCATTGCCATGGATAGCAAACCCATTGAACTCGATCGCCTCGAACGTGAGATTCGCCAAATCACTGTGGAACGCGAAGCTCTGAAACAGGAGAAAGATGCCGAGTCTAAAAAACGACTACAGGAGATTGACAAGGAACTCGCCGAATTGCAGGAAAAACAACGGCAGATCGATCTCCAGTGGAAAAATGAAAAAGGCGTGGTTGACCAGATCAAAGACGCACGTAAACACATTGACCAACTAAAAGGAGAATCCGTACGGGAGGAACGCTCAGGCAACTTGCAACGCGTCGCTGAGATTCGCTACGGACTCATTCCCGAACTGGAGAAGAAGGAGAAAGAAGCAGAAACGAAACTTGCCGCACTGCAGAAAGAACACTCTCTCTTGAAAGAAGAAGTCACTGAAGAAGACATTACGCATGTCGTCTCACGCTGGACCGGTATTCCCGTGAGCAAAATGTTGGAAGAGGAAACGAAGAAACTTGCTCACATGGAATCGGAGCTGCAGAAGCGTATCATTGGACAGGAAGAGGCAGTGAAGGCAGTGTCCGATGCCGTGCGACGCAGTCGTGCGGGCATTCAGGATGAGAACAGGCCTATCGGATCATTCATCTTCCTCGGACCAACCGGCGTCGGAAAAACCGAACTCACAAAAGCGCTTGCTGAATTCCTCTTCAACGATGAACACCTCATGGTGCGTATCGACATGTCCGAGTACATGGAGAAACATGCAGTCGCGCGCCTGATCGGTTCTCCTCCCGGGTACGTTGGCTACGAGGAGGGCGGACAACTCACCGAGGCTGTCCGTCGTCACCCCTATACAGTCGTTCTGTTCGACGAAATCGAGAAGGCACATCCTGATGTATTCAATGTGCTTCTGCAAATTCTCGACGACGGACGGTTAACGGATAGCAAAGGCCGCACAGTTGATTTTCGCAATACCGTCATTGTCATGACTTCAAATCTTGGAAGTACCGATATTGCCAAACATGCGGACAACCACGTACTGCAAATGAAAGCTGTGCACGACCTTCTCCGCGTGCACTTCAGGCCGGAATTTCTCAATCGCATTGATGACACCATCATCTTCCAACCACTTTCTAAAGTGCAAATCACAGACATCGTCGATTTGCAACTCCAGCGCGTTATACAGCGACTGGAAAAACGTCATATCATCGTCTCTTTCACGAAGGTCGCAAAGGATTTCATTGCTGAGCGGGGATACGACCCCGTCTTTGGTGCACGTCCACTCAAACGCGTCATTCAGGATCTCATTCTCGATGAACTCTCGATGCAGATCATCGAAGGAAAAATTACTGAAGGTGACACGGTGAAAGTGGATGTGAAGGATAAAAAAATCGTCATCGAGTAAGAGACGTCCCGGTGGGACGTCTCACTTCATTCAGAAACTCATTAAAAAAACGGCACCAATGTGCCGTCTTTTTACCGGTATTTCCTACAGACTACTATTTCCTCTTTTTGCGCGAAGACTTCCTTTTCTTCGCGCCTGCTTTCTTCACTGACTTACGTACTGTCTTCCTCTTTTTTGCAACTTTCTTAGCTGCCTTTTTTCTTCTTTTAGCCATATGAACGGGGGAAAGATATAAATACAGGTTTACATTGTAGAAAATCTGCAAGAGAAGTGAAGAAGTTTCGTGCAGCGTAAATAACAAAATATTTTGTATTCATTTTTACACATGTCGAAGCATATGTCCCATCTTCTCCTTTTTCACACGCAAATATTTCTGTTGTTTCTCTGAACGCAGTTCCACTTCAAGCGGAACCTGTTCCAAAATTTCCAATCCATATCCTTCCAGTCCGATCACTTTTTTGGGATTGTTCGTGAGAAGCCGCATTTTTCCGACACCGACTTCTTTCAAAATCTGCGCACCAATGCCGTACTCGCGCAGATCGACAGGAAGCCCCAACCGCTCATTGGCTTCGACGGTGTCCAAACCTTCCTCTTGTTGCAATGCATAGGCACGCACTTTGTTTGCAAGACCGATACCCCGTCCCTCTTGTCGAAGGTAGAGCACAACGCCATGACCTGCATGCTGAATCTGCTGCATCGCAGAATGCAACTGTGCACCGCAATCACAATGCAACGAATGGAACACGTCACCGGTGAGACATTCTGAATGAACACGTACGAGCGTTGGTTGCAGCGGTTCAACTGTTCCGTACATCAGAGCAACGTGTTCTCTTGCATGTAACGTATCTGCAAACACCATCATGTGCCACTCTCCAAACGCAGTCTCCAACATACTCTCCGCCTCTTTCCGCACGAACGTTTCATGTCGCCTTCGCCACGCGATGATGTCTGCAATCGCCACAATGGGAATACCGTGTGTGCGTGCAAATTCACGCAATGCTTCTCTGCGCATCATCGATCCGTCGTCGTGCATCAGTTCACTGATCACCGCTCCCTCACGCAGTCCTGCAAGACGACACAGATCCACACTTGCTTCCGTGTGTCCCGAGCGCACGAGTACGCCGCCATCCTGCGCACGCAGAGGAAATACATGTCCCGGCCGCGTCAGATCTTCCGGCTTCGCAACCGTACTTATTGCAGTACGTACCGTATGCGCGCGATCTTGCGCAGAAATTCCCGTAGAAACAGTGTCTGCCGCTTCGATGCTTACGGTAAACGGCGTACCCATCTTGGACGTGTTACGCTCTACCATTGGCGGCAATTCCAACTGATCTGCAACTCTGTTACTGAGCGACAAACACACCACACCACCCGTGTAGCGAATCAGAAATGCCATCGTTTCTGTTGTCACATGTTCTGCTGCAATCACGAGATCACCTTCATTTTCACGCGTCTCGTCATCAACGATAATGAGCATGCCGCCGGAGCGGAATGTCTCAAGAGCTTGGGGGATGGAAACGAACATGGAAGGGAAGTATAATCCGGGGTGCGGACTACTCCAACTGGATTGTGTAACTTTCTTTATTGCCATCCCATTTCGTCCTGAGCACTCCAATATAATATGTTCCAGGGGTGTACTTGTAGAGAATATTACACTCTGGGCCATTGAATCCGTAAAGATCCACATCCCCCATCGGGTAAATCATACACTTACTTTCACCTCCATCCGTCGTAAACCGCACGAACATATCCGTGTCTTCTTTTACGACAAAACGATACCAATCCATCAGATCCTCACCTTCCAGAACTGCCGTACGCGGAATGCGACGCACTAAACCACGCGCCTCCATAAATCCATCATTTCCATCCCCTACCGTCTCCTGCAGAGCGAGTGTGTACCGCGCATCCGCGGATGTCGGACGCACCTCCAGTTGATAATCCCCCTGTGCAAGCGCTGCACGCACATGACAACCGCCCTCACTCTCTACACCCAAATAATACTCATTCGAAAACCCTCCATCCTCCAGTCGGTACAAACGACAACTCACATCGCCGGTCTTCGCTGTTGCAAGAACCGTAATCATACTGTCACGTGTGAGAACCATTTTGAAAATTGCGGGCTTCTTCCCGTCAAATGTTCCGCCTCCGTCAAACGGGACGTTGATATCCTGAGTCTTCGGCGAAGCAGGAAATGACTCATCCCCCCCTCCTTCCTTTCTCTCGCGTACACGCGCCGTACTCTCCTGCACTTCCGAAGAACTGGACGATACGCTGCTTCCCTGCAGACCTTCATCCTCATCTACTACGTCAGTAGTTGTTGTATCAAGAGGTAAACGACCCTGCTGACGCAGAACATTATAAATGTAGGCAGCAGCTTCGCCGCGCAGAAGCGGAGCATCGGGATAAAACCGGGGACTGCCTTGTCCGGCAATCGGAAGAATGCCACGGGAGAACGCAAGGTAGAGGTACTTCGTGTACCACGCCGACAGAGAAACATCGACAAACTTCACAATGTCGCGCGTTTCCTGTGTAAGATTTTCCACAGTCAAATGGAATACTTCTGCAATCATCTTCAGTGCCTCCACTCGCGTCACGGGACGTTCCGGACGAAAGAACCCATCGTTGTACCCTTCGACAATATGGTTGAAGGCTGCGTCACAAACGTAGGATTCATACCAACTCCCCGGCTGCACATCTGTAAAACAGAGCCGACGATTCCCTTCGGGCATACGCCCCGCAGCACGATACAGCAACTTCAGCATTTCAGCGCGATTGACCTGTCGATCGGGATAGAATCGCCCGTCAGGATTGCCATTGATCACTTGTTCTCCGACGAGGTATTCGATTTCTTTTTGGTAGATGAATTCCGACGGCACATCCGGAAAGATCGCCGCAAGACTTGTACCTGCAACAAGACACCCCATGGTGACTGCGTAAAAAGAAAGGATTCGCCGAGAGCATATCACCTTCATAGCGGCTAGAATTGTACTATGCCACCTCATGACAGCAAAGTTGATTAACCCTGGACAAAAGGGAATTTTCTTGGTACGCTCGAGCCTCTCGCGGCGCATCTGCGGCGCGTTTTTGTATATGCATATTGTATACGTATGGAAAATATTATCGTAAAAGGTGCCAAAATGCACAATTTACAGAATATCGACGTTACCATTCCCCGCAATAAGCTCACTGTTATTACAGGGCTGTCGGGATCGGGAAAATCATCTCTTGCCTTCGATACGATCTTCGCCGAAGGCCAGCGCCGGTATGTGGAAAGCCTGTCTGCGTACGCACGACAGTTCATCGCGCAAATGGAAAAGCCCGACGTGGAGAGCATCGAAGGACTCTCTCCGGCGATCTCCATCGATCAGAAGACGGCACCACGCAACCCCCGTTCCACCGTGGGCACAGTGACGGAAATTTATGATTACATGCGACTGCTCTGGGCAAAAATAGGAAAAGTGCACTGCATAGAATGCAATCACCTCTTGGAGAGACAGTCTTCCAGTCAGATTGTCGAAACCATTGCTTCCTTTGAAGAGGGCAAAAAAATCATGCTCCTCGCTCCCATCGTGACAGACCGCAAAGGTGAACACATGAAAATTCTCGCTGCCATCAAACGAGAAGGATTCGTTCGCATGCGCATCGATGGCGACATCGTCACCGTTGACGAAGAAGTGCAATTAGATCCTAAAAAAGCGCACAGCATTGATATCGTGGTCGATCGCATGGTGATCAAGAACATGCAACTGCAAGAAGGAGAGAAAGGCACGCCCGAACGCACTCGCCTTGCAGACTCGGTAGAGCTCTGTCTCAATAAGGGAGAAGGTACGCTCTTCGTCCTCGGTATCGACAGCGGCGAGGAGCAACGCTTCTCCGAAAACTTCGTCTGTCCGAATCACCCATTCATTGATATTCCTCAATTAGAACCGAGGCAATTCTCCTTCAACTCCCCGCATGGCGCCTGCGAGGAATGTCATGGACTCGGAAACATCCTGCAAGTAGACGAATCACTCATTATTCCCAATGACAACTTGTCCATAGCAGAAGGTGCTATTCACCCATGGGCAACGTCTGCGAGTCGTATGAACTTTATGATGCAGGTGCTTGAAGCACTGGCAAAAGAGATTGGATTCAGTACCAACACTCCCTGGAAAAAGTTACAGCAAGAACACCGTCATGCCATTTTGTATGGACATAATGCAGTGCTCTCCGTAGACATTGCACAGCAAGACAGTATATATCAAATGCGCTTCGAAGGTGTTGTGGAAAACTTGAAACGTCGACATTCGGACACGGAGAGCAGTTACATGCGTTCCCAGATTGAGGAATACATGCTCGAACTCCCCTGCCCCAGTTGCCAAGGAAACCGACTGAAGAAGCATGTTCTGGGGGTCACCATCGGTGAAAAGAGTATTGTCGAGGCGACGAAAATGAGTATTGATGAAGCAAAGATATTCTTTGAAACGCTCCAACTTTCGCCTCACGAACACACCATTGTGAAGAAAGTACTGCACGAAATTCTCGCACGACTGACGTTTCTTCAGAATGTCGGTCTCAATTACCTGACGCTTTCCCGTGCGGGAAACACGTTATCCGGAGGAGAAGCGCAACGTATTCGTCTTGCTACGCAGATCGGTTCCGCGCTTCAGGGAGTACTGTATGTACTGGACGAACCGAGTATTGGCCTGCACCAGAAAGACAATGCCCGCCTGATTGACACCCTCCACCACCTTCGTGATATTGGCAATACCGTGATTGTTGTTGAGCACGATGAAGATACGATTCGCACTGCAGACCATATCTTGGAAATCGGACCCGGGGCAGGAAAATACGGTGGAAATGTGATCGCACAAGGGAGTCTGCAGGAATTTCTCCAGAGCAAAGATTCCGTCACTGCAAGGTACCTCAGCGCCAAAGAAGCAATCGAAACACCGAAGAAGCGCCGGAAAGGAAATGCAAAAGTAATCGAGATTACAGACGCTCATCACCATAACTTACAACACGTCCATGTATCGCTCCCGCTGGGAACCTTCATCGGGATATCCGGCGTCTCCGGATCCGGGAAGTCCAGCTTGATCCACGGCATCCTGGCGCCGGAGTTACTGCGCACGCTCAACAAGGCGCACACGAAACCGCAAGACGTGGGCACCATCGACGGTCTGCAGTACTTGGATAAGGCCATCGTGATCGATCAATCCCCCATTGGTCGCACACCGCGCAGTAATCCCGCAACGTATACGGGAGTGTTTACGGACGTTCGCGATCTCTTCTCCGTGACACCCGAGGCGAAACTGCGCGGCTACAAACCCGGAAGATTCAGTTTCAACCTGAAAGGCGGCCGCTGTGAGGAATGCGAAGGGGACGGCATGAAGCGCATAGAAATGCACTTCCTACCTGATGTGTTTGTCACCTGTGAACTCTGTCACGGCAAACGCTACAACCGTGAGACGCTGGAAGTGACCTATAAAGGAAAGACTATTGCCGACGCCCTCGATATGACCGTCACTGAAGCACTGCAATTCTTTGGTTCAATCCCGGCCATTAAGAAAAAACTGCAAACACTGGAAGATGTCGGCCTCGGCTATCTCCATCTTGGCCAGAGTGCAACAACGCTTTCCGGCGGAGAAGCGCAACGCGTGAAGCTCTCAACGGAACTCCTGAAGCGCGCCACAGGTAAGACGTTCTACATTCTCGATGAACCGACAACCGGACTGCACTTTGATGATATCAAGCGTCTCCTCGTTGTCCTGCAGCGACTCGTGGATAAAGGGAATACCGTCCTCGTAATCGAGCACAACCTTGATGTGCTGAAATCTGTCGACTACCTCGTCGACCTTGGGCCCGATGGCGGCACCGGCGGCGGCAAGATCGTTGCCACAGGGACACCCGAAGAGGTGGCGAAGGTGAAGGGGAGTTACACGGGAGAGTATCTGGCAAAGATGTTGAAGTAACTTTATACTTTTTTTATGTTCCTCCTGGACCCCGAGATTTTTCTGTGGGACTTGGCCATCTTACTGATGCTCGCTTTTGGCATGATTGTGAGTATCTTGTCTTTCCGAAGAGGAAAATGGTGGATTGTACTCGGAACGATCTCTCTCGCTTGCGTCCTGATTGTCGCCTACGGTTCTTTCGTCGAACCGCAGACCATCACCGTGTCACATCACACCGTTGCACTGCCCATACAAGACAAGTTGCGTATCGTTGTGATCAGTGACTTTCAGGTAGGACCGTACAAAACCGCACGTTTCGTCAAACGCGTCGTGCAACAAACAAACGGCATGTATCCCGACCTCGTGCTTCTCGTGGGAGACTTCGTCAACAGCAACACTTCAAACGTCAGCGACCTTCTTCCTCTTGGAGACCTGCGGGCGACACTCGGTGTGTTTGCCGTGTTGGGCAACCACGATATCGGAAAACACCTCTCTCTCCTGCGCAAACCTGTCGTGAGCGAAGACCGCGGTACGGAAGTTGCAAGATTCCTCAGAGAACTGGATATCACCGTCCTTGAAAATGAACACTCTTTCGTGACACTCCCCCACGGTCAGTTGGCTATCGCCGGTATCACGGATGTGTGGTCGGAGAACAGTGATGTCACGCGTGCGCTGCGCGGCATTCTCCCATCCACCCTCACAATCCTCCTCTCACATAATCCGGATATCGTTCTGCAGGAAGAAAGTTTTGCTGCCGACCTCATCGTCAGCGGACACACACACGGCGGACAAATTCGCCTTCCCTTCTTCGGCCCCGTCCGCAGCGTTCCCACCCAGTTAGGGGATGCATTCAGTCAGGGACTCTTCACAGTCGAAACAGGACTTCGCACCACTCAACAACTTGCCATCACGCGCGGCGTCGGCGAATCACTCACCCGTGCAAGACTCCTCGCCTGGCCGGAGATACTTGTGCTTGATGTTGAATAGGGCCTGAATCGCACCTACCTACCGGCAAGCGGGTATGACGCAGATAACGACCGTCATACCAATTCGCTAGTTAATTGGTATACACAAATTTTATTCAAGTTTTTTATTTTACATGAAATACATATTAAACTTTTGACAAAATATTTTTTTATATCTTAAAATATTAATTACTCTTTCCACTTTATACTACACCCAATAGCATTTGCCTCATGAACAGGTGGCTCCTCGCCTTTCACAAGTGCCGCAATCGCATCGCGCAGATTGTGCTCGGTCACTGCAGACGGATCTTTCCAGTTGTCATCGACCCGCCCTTTGTACTGCAGGGTCCTTTTCTCATCAAACACAAAACAGTGAGGCGTACAGAGCGCCCCGAACGCTTTTGCCACCTCCTGCGACTCATCGAAGCAGTACGGAAACGGATACCCGTTTTCATTGTGCTTCACTTTCATCTGATCGAACGAATCTTCGGGATACTGCTCGGCAGCATTGCTGTTGATGAGCACAAACTGCACGCCCTCCTGCTCAACATGCTTTGCGATCTCAATGAGACGACCTTCGTAGGCTTGCGCGTACGGACAGTGGTTGCATGTAAATACGACTACAAGTACGGGGTCTTTGATCATACCGGACTCCACCGTCATGCCATCAGTGGCGGGCAAGGAGAAGCGCGGAAGCTTGTCCTCAATGGAGAGAACAGTGGAATTATCATTGATGAGAACCATGAGACAAGCGGGTAGAAGGTAGCGAGTAGTGATTAGAAGTACTCTATGATGATATTATCATAGAGCATGACTCATCTACCCTTCAAAAAATTACTTATAACTTCTACCCACTCTTCATGGAACGCCACTTCACTGCCACAGCTTTCGTCATCGATGCACCTGAGAACAAACCAAAACGCACACTGATGCTCTGGCACAAGCGCCTGCAACGGTGGATGCCGCCAGGAGGACATGTGGATCCAAACGAAACTCCGGAAGCAACGGCAAAGCGCGAGTGTCAGGAAGAAACCGGTCTCGATGTCGATATCATCGGCGATGCTCAACCGGATGTGTTCGGAGCGGAACCGGAAGAAGGTCACATGCTCAAAAAACCCTTCATTATGCTCCTGGAAAACATTCCAGCAAGCGAGCAGCGCAATGAACCTGCGCATCAGCACATGGATTTCGTCTTTCTCGCACGACCAATGAACGTCAACCAAGTGCTGACGCTCAATGAACACGAAGCGGAAGATATGCGCTGGTTCACAAAAGAAGACATCGAGCAGCTCCCCAAAGAACACATCTACGCAAACGTCCAGGCCTATGCAATGGAGATTTTGGAGGACAGCACATATCACTCCTCGCCATTGTTGTATGCCTCCAGCACATTGACTCCGTGACTGTGTGGCGGCTCGTCGGCATCATCATCAAAAATATACTGTTTTCGCGTCATCATTTTGATGTGCGGATGCCTCTGTTTCAGTCGCCTCAGTACTTCTTTCTCATCTAAACGAACATACTGACCATAGTTCTCGTAGTTCGTATTCACATCCGATGCCATAAAGAAGTGTGCATCCGGATGCGCGGTTATCCCGTCATCGATGAATCGCACTGCTGCTTCCTCATTTCCTTCCTGAATAGGCCGGTGCCACTGCTCAAGCAACTCTCTGATCGCGTCGTTATGCAACTGGATTCTGGATCCGGATTTTGCTTCCCTCTTCTCTTCTTCTGCCAAACGGAGAAGAACCTGACGAAACTGTTGCTCGTTTGCGGCAAACCAACCTGCAAGAAGAAAATTAGCAATGACAAAACGCACAGATGCGACTTCTTGTTCAATTGCCTGAAGAGAGAGCACTGATTCTCCATCCACTCCATGAATCCCTTCTCTTCCTTCCGGCAACGGCTGTTTCATAATGTCTTCCACACCGATATCCTTGATCCACTCCATGAATTCGAAGAGTTCTCCCGGCTGTGTCACACATTCCAGTTTCGGCGTCACCAGAGCATCGAACCGAACGCTGAGTCCATGAGACAAGTCTCGACGAACGGCAATGATTTTGTCGAGAAGGCGCTTGGACTTTTGCGACGATCCACATGCTTTTGTGATGGAATCAATGCTGCCATGCAAAAATTCAGGAACGAAATCCGCCACAATGACTTGGGGGTGGTGCATCACATGACTCTGCACAATCTCTTCCGAGAGTTCTCGACCCTGTGGGGGTTCTACGGGGTGAGGTCCCGGACCGCAGATGATCAATGCACCATCGGCCGTTTTGATGCCACTTTCTTCCACCAGTCTGCGGTACCAATCAAGCAGAGAGGTGCGCACCGGCTTGTACTGTTCCTGATTCGGTTCGTGATGGGACCAGTACGCAGCGTACTTTCTGGACAGCCCGTCGTAATAGGGAAAATTGCCGTTCGGAGTAGGTTTCTCTGACATACGCTAGTCTGCTACGAGAGCGCGATATTTAATCATAGAACTACTTTACACGCAAGACCGCCTTCACGCTCGGAACTTGCAGCAAAGCATCGTATAACTCGCTGAATTCTTCAAAATCATCCACTTCGAGCCAAATTTTGTAGAGCGCATCTTTCGGGGGAATGGCATATGCCGTAAAACGGGACATGTTGACGCCGCGGTCTGCGAAACACTTCGTAATATCATGCACCATGCCCGGCCGGTCTTCCGACGATACTTCCAGTTGCACAAGCGTCGCCTTAGGATTCAGCACACGGAGTGTTGGCAGCAGGTTGAGCACTTTCAGGAGATGCAGAAAGAGTGACGGCGGTCGTGACAGAATATCGCTGTATACTTTTATGACACGTTGTGCCGGGAGCAATCCTGTCCCAACATCACGGAGCAGTGTTGGAAAATCTCTGCTCTCACATGCTTCGCATAATTTTTGTTGCACTTGCTGCAAATGGAGCATCCACCACACGGGTAAACGATACTTCTGACACTCATGCGTGAGAACCGTGCGACCTTCTTCCATGAGTTGATCTTCCGGAAGGGCCTCCGCCTCCTCCTGCATCGCCCCGCGCGCATTGCCGGTTGCCGCACGCTGGCGCCAGATGGCACGGTACTCCTCCGGTACATTCTGCGCTGTCATGATGAGTTCTGCCGTGTCACCGTCATGTAACGGCCGGGTGACTTCCTGCTCCGCCCCATTCACGCGCACACCCGTTAACCTGGAGAAGAAATCCGGATTGAGTGCAAACGCCAGATCAATACCAGTCGATCCTGCAGGTAACGTGACGATTTCTCCCGCAGGTGTGAAAACAGATATCTTCTCTTTGAGAACATCATTCTTCAGTTCCTGAATATACTGATCATGAGACAAGTACCGTTGGTGCAAACTATTGAGTGCCCGATACAGATCATTATCCTTGTCCTGCATCCAGGAAGAATACTTGCGCATCTCTGCGTACTCATGCATCCGTTTCGTCTGAATACGCACACGCAGCTGGTGGTTGTGAGAGAGGAAAATAGTGGTATGCAACCCCTGGTATCCATTCGTGAGCGGCTGTCCGATCAGATCTCGAAATGATGCGGACTTCACAGGAAATCCCCCATGGACATCACCAAGCACCAGATAACACACTTCCGGACTCGCATCACTGTCCTTCGGCACAATCAATATCGAATCGAACATGGCGGTGTGTTCGAGAAGACGAGAGTCGCCACCACACTTTAAAAAGAGCTCGTAATCCGTCATGGAGGAGAGCTCTATATCCACGGGCATGCGTATCACACGATGCAATGTGCGAATACACTCTCTGCGCGCACCATCGAGTTCTCTGCGACGCTGCAGAACCACCTTGCGCCATTCTTCGGCTTGGGCGCCAAACGCAATCGGGAAACAACACTCTTCGAAGCATCGCTTCATCCACCAAAGGCCCATCAGCCGTGCGAAGGGAACGTAGATATCCAACGTCTCACGTGCAACACGTTGCTGTTTTTCCGCTGGCAATGCATCGAGTGTTTCTACATTGTGCAAACGATCTGCAAGTTTAATCATGATGACACGAAGATCTTCGCTCGCAGCGAGGAGCATTTTTCGCAA
>PFDS01000044.1:0-687 GCA_002772605.1 Candidatus Peregrinibacteria bacterium CG10_big_fil_rev_8_21_14_0_10_49_16 | reverse complement strand
TCTAACGTGGCGCAATTGTCTTCAACTGTGTCGTGACACAACCCTGCTATCAGAGTGTACTTCGCACACTCCAATTTGGCCAAATAGTTCGCCGTCGCGATAGGGTGCTCCACAAACGGTTGGCCGGATTCTCGCTTCTGTCCTCTGTGCCACACCTTCACCTTCTCCAATGCACGCTCCACCTCCAAACGATCATTGGAGTTCAAATACTGCACGGATGCGCGAAAACGGTCCTCAACTGAGCTCATCAACTCCAGATACTACCAGATTGGCTTGCAGAAGCAAATAAGTCAGAGCCATTGCTAACGCAGATGACAGAGATTCTCCGCACGAGCCTGTGTGCAATGCAGCTGAAAAAACTACGAAATCCCTGTCCGTCCGGCAGACGGGCGTGTAATCCGTGTCATCTGCGGTTCAGAAAGCTATACTTCCTCCATGCCTTTTGATCCCGTCGATCCGAAACAGTCTCTTCCGGCGATGGAACTTGGAATTCTCGACTACTGGAAAGAGAAGGATATTTTTCGACGAAGCTTGAAACAACGAAAAGACTCAGAGATCTTCAGCTTCTACGACGGTCCGCCGTTTGCAACGGGACTTCCGCATTATGGAAACTTGCTTCCCGGCACCGTGAAAGATGTGATCACGCGTTACCAGACAATGCAAGGGAAGTACGTGCAGAGGCGTTTT
>PFDS01000016.1:1309-17516 GCA_002772605.1 Candidatus Peregrinibacteria bacterium CG10_big_fil_rev_8_21_14_0_10_49_16 | reverse complement strand
TTCGACCCCATCGTGGCATTCGGCAAGCACACGAGCCATCCTCATCATCATCTCACAGCGCTGCGGTTGAAGAAGGGGGATATTGTGCAGATCGACATGGGCGTGCGAGTAGACGGATACTGCAGCGACCTCAGTCGAGTCTTCTTCACGAAGAGAAAAACAACTGAGCAGGAACGTGTGCATGGTGTCTTGATGCGGGCACACGATAACGCTGTGCAAGCAGCGTTGTCAGGAAGGACGAATCACGAGCTCGATAGAATTGCACGAGCTCTTCTTGCACAAGAGGGGATAGAACAGGCGTTCACTCACGCTCTTGGACACGGCGTGGGACTCGATGTTCATGAGGGCATCACTATTTCGTCACATGCGCCGAAACAGAAGCTCTTGCAAAACGAGGTGATCGCCATTGAACCCGGAGTCTATTTCCCCGGAAAGTGGGGGATGAGAATCGAGAGTATGGTATATGTCAAGTAAATGGAAAAGTCACGCATGATATACTGTACTTGTGCAAAAACGTATACCCATACACGTCGTTCTCATCATTCTCTGTATCGCAGGCAGTGTTCCGCTGCGCGCTTGGAGCATTGATCCGTTTCCCACAGAGTCGTTCGAACAGGATTTTCTCATCACGGCGTACTACTCGCCGAAGCCTCATCAGTGCTGCTACGTTCTGGGAGGGTTGGAAGCAGATCGGTCCTACAACGGTCAAGGCATCCATGCCGCTGATGGGACGGAAGTCTATGCGGGAATGATCGCGGCGCCGCCGCGGTATCCTTTTGGAACAAAGGTTTTTTTGCCGGGACTCGGCACGTTCATCGTCCATGATCGTGGCGGGGCCATTCAAGAGCAGAAAAACGGTCTGCATCGATTGGATATCTGGATAGGGGAGGGTGAGGAAGGGTTGGCACGCGCGTTCTCTTTTGGCGAGCAACAACTGCGCGGAACAGTGTATCCTCCAGGAGGAGGGGATGCGCTGACCGTATCATTTTCACCCGAACACATTCCGCTGGATATGGATCGTCTGGAACGATACTACACTGCGCATGCAGGGTTGCTCGCCATGCGTCCGCGGTTTGGTGAGCGAGGCATGTCTGTCCAAATATTGCAGGAAACACTGCGAGACACCGGGTACTTTGCAGGATCCCTGACAGGAATTTTCGATGATCGCACACAGGAAAGCTTGCAGCAGTTTCTGACAGAGTACGCTCTCACCGAACCCAGTGACCAATTGACCGAACACATAGCGGCAATGCTCCTTGCCGCACGGGAGTGGGCCGAACGCCGAAAAGATATTCCATACGTCTCATCCGAAACGGAGAGTCAGGATATCGCGCGAGCACAGAAGCTCCTGCGTCGTTTAGGGTATTATCATGGGCGTACGGACGGTACGTATGACCAAGATGTCTTCGATGCGATTCTCGTGTTTCAGCAGAAGCACGCACTTGCAGGTGATAGGGATAGTCCGGGAGCGGGAACGATCGGTCCCCTGACCAGTCGCAGCCTGCAAACTGTCATCGCCAAGCGCTGGGTGGAGTGGTATGCGAATAAATTGCTTGATAGACAGAAAATCGTTCATCTGCTTCAGCAGCGAAATGCGCTTGTCGACCGGTTTCTGGAAGAGGGGAAGAGCGGGGACGATGTGCGGGCGTTGCAAACGCTGCTGGCACAGTCGGGGTACTTTCCACAAGAAGAAATCAACGGTAACTTCGGTCCACTCACCAAAGAGGCGGTAACGGAGTACCAGATTGCGGAAGGAATCATCCGTACGCGCAGTCATCCATCTGCGGGCTTTGCAGGACCGTCAACCATTCGGTCCTTGCATGAAAAATATATTCGTTCGCTCTACAGCAAATTGCGTGCGGAAGGATGGAAGGCACTCTAAAGGAACTGTGAAGCTCCTGTGTTTCCCCTCCCTTGAGGGAGGGGCGGGGGAGGGGGTACTATGATGCTCTGTGAAATTCCTAGTACCAGTTCTGTTTTCTTTCCTCATTACAACGCCGCTTCTTGCTCGCGAGGCGGAGTCGCAACCTCTCTCGCGACGTGATGGGTTCCTGATGATCTGGACGAGTATTCTTCGTCCGGCGTACGAGACGGAACAAATCACACCATTCACGGACGTGCAGGAAGGGGACAAAGGCTACAAGGAAATCACGTGGGCGAAACGACGCAAGATTCTCGATCAGGACAACGACCAATTTCATCCGAATGATGCGCTTGTGCTTCGTGATGCGCTTGTCTGGACGTACCGTACACGTAATATCGATGATCCTGATGATATGGAATATGAAGACTTGCCGGCAATGCTGGCGCGTTACCCTGTCCTTTCTCAGGAAGAAGATTTATACAGTCTTGTGACTGAAGAGAGACTGATCGATCTTATGAATACATTGGATACGATGCTACAAGAGGAAGTGCATGAAGTAAGTTTCTATGCAGATGATTTTCATGGAAACGGAACGGCATTCGGGGAAACATTCAATATGCACGAACTGACGGCAGCACACAGAACGTTTCCGCACGATACGTTGGTTCGTGTGACGAATATCGAAAACAATCAGAGCGTCATCGTGCGCATCAACGATCGCGGACCATACGTGCACGGTCGGGATATGGATCTCAGCTTTGCCGCGTTTCAGCAAATTGCCGATCACTCAAGCGGAGTGATCCATGCGCGTTTTGAGAGGTTGGGGAATAAAGACGTCGCGGATACCTGTGGAGAAGCCGGTGCTCGTTACCAGAAACGCATCACGGAGAATAATCGTTTTCACCGTGGTATCCCCCATACGTTCCCGTTAGGAGAAACACTCACACTGCGGGCGAATAAATGGTTTGTATTACGTCACATTACCTATCCCGATGGCACTGTGGAGAATGTGCAAGACTGGGTCCCGCCGGAAGAGTTTTATGCTGTCACGCCATCCACTGAAGGAGAGTATCGCTTCTGGATCAGCACGGAAGACGGTCGCGGCCGCGAAATGCGGATGCATGTGATGACGTGTCCGGGGCGCCAAGTAGTAGGTGGGTGATTCAATTATTTAAATAATTGAATCACATATTTTACCTCTTTTGTGAGAAAAATACTTCAATAGGGGATTTTGTAAACATGGGATTCATTCCAATGAACTAGCGAATTGGTATGGAGGGAAAGCGGGATTTTGTGTGGGAGAGGGGATGAGGTAGTATGCAGACATATGGGACTTGGGAAAATGCGGGACATGTACAGGCTGCAACGGGATGCGAAGAAGGTGAAGAAGCAACTAAAAAGCGTGCATGTTGAAGCGGAAGGTCGCTACGTGCGCGTGGTGACGAACGCGGAACAGGAAGTACTCAGTATCGAAGTGGTCAATCAGGCACCTTCTCACGAAGAGCTCTGCACAGATATTGTTGACTGCATCAATCGTTGTATGAAGAAAGCCCAAGCTTTTGCTGCGGACAAAATGAAGGATGTGATGGGGGAATTAGGCCTTTCAGGGTCGTAAACAGGGCGGTACTATATTCGCAAGCATGCGAAAACTCATCATCACTTTCCTTATTGCTACCATTGGCTCGTACTTCTGGTACGGGTATAACTTGGGACCGGTAAGCAAGAAGAATGCCAAGCGCGAGCAGATTACGATTGAGCAGGGGATGAGCGTGGAACAGATCACCAATCTCCTTGCAGAGAAAGGAATGATTCGTTCGCCACTCGCGTTCAAACTGCATGTGGCGTTCAACGGCCTGAGTGCCGCTTTGCAGGCCGGCACGTTCATCTTTGATCAGTCGATGAACGCAGAGGAAGTGGTGATGCTTCTCACAACGGGGAAAAGTAAAGAAATTCGCATTACGATCCCCGAAGGGTTTACCGTGAAAGATATTGATGCGTTATTGGCAGAGCAGCAACTGATCGAAGCGGGCGATATTCTGGATTGTTTGAAAGTATGTGATTTCTCCAGTTTTGAGTTTCTTCCGGACAAAAAAGATCTCGCTCGACGGGGAGGAAAACTGGAAGGGTATCTTTTTCCGGACACGTATTACGTTGAACCGGGGAATTTCGTACCAAAATTCTTCCTTGAGCGCATGCTCAATGCATTCCGGTCACGGGTCCTGCGCGATTTGTACGACGATCTGGCCACCTCAGAACGAAGTGTGCATGAGATGATTACCATGGCGGCTCTCATCGAAGAAGAAACACAAACAGATGAAGAGCGTCCGGTTGTTGCTGGCATTCTCTGGAAGCGCTACGACGAGGGAATGGGGCTCGGCGTGGATGCAACTGTTCGCTATATCCTCGATAAACCGACAGGCGTGTTGACGGGGTCGGATCTGAATACCGATTCGCAGTATAACCTTCGCAAATTCCGCGGCCTCACCCCCGGTCCAATTGCCAGTCCCGGCATCAAGAGCATCCAGGCCGCTCTTCGTCCGGAAAAATCCGAATACTGGTACTACCTGCACGGCTCAGATGGCCAGATCCACTATGCTGTGACCAATGAAGAGCACAATATGAATAAGTATAAGTATTTGCACTAATCTTGCGAATAATGTATGAAAATGGTATAATGAATTGATTCTATGAAATTTTCCGAACACAAACATAAAATCAAAATCGGCGTGATGGGGAGTGCGTCGGGACCGCAGATTGAAGATGAACAGGCGCGGGAAATGGCGCGCGAGTTAGGGCGAGAGATTGGAAGGAGGGGATACATTTTCATTAATGGAGCATCGCCAGGTCTACCGCATGACGCTCTGCTTGGAGCGAAGGAGATAGGGGCACTGACGATCGGCATATCTCCGGCTTTTTCTCAAGAAGAGCATGAGCAGGAATATAGGAATCCCCATGATCATGACATCATGCTCTACACGGGCATGGGGTTCATGGAGCGGGATATCATCAACATTCGTTCATCGAGTGGAACGGTGATCGTAGGCGGAGGGGTTGGCACGCTCAACGAATTGATTATTGCATTTGATGAAGGTCATCCGGTGGGCGTACTGACAAGCACGGGAGGTATCAGCAATTCCGTGCCGCATATTTTAGTGGACTTGTGTAAACGGCAAATTCCTCCGAATATGGTATTTGACGATGATCCAAAGGCTTTGCTGAATAAGATCGAAGAAGCCATGCAGAAGTATCCGCGACCCATTCACGAAGATGGGCGCGTCAAAGATTCCAAGACGAAGAGGTTTTTGCACGGATAGTGCGTCTACTTAATTGAGCAGACGAAGATTATCCCGCGCATCGGTGAATCCCGGATCAATATCCAGTGCGCGCAAAAGCAGCTCTCTTGCTCTAGGTTGCTCTCCTAGTCGCAGGTACATCGCGCCGAGGTTATTGAGGGCGGCGATGTTCTTCGGAGAGATCGCGAGTACGTCTTCGAATTTCCGTTGTGCATCCTTAAGTGTTCCTTGTGCCGCATAGACCAGTCCCAGATTGGAGTGAGCGCTGACTTCTGCCGGATCAATGGCAATCGCTTTTTCGTATTCTGCGACAGCCTCCGGCCACTGCTTTTGCATTCGGTGAATGTCTCCCAGATTCACATGAGACTTGGCGTATGGACGAATGGCGAGTGCATTTTCAAAGTAGTGTTTTGCTTCCGCAATCTTTCCCTGTTTCAGGAGCAGAATCCCCAGGTTGTTGTGTGCAGCCACGGACTCTGGGTAGAGACGAATGACATGACTGAACAGCGTGCCGCTGTCCTGCCAAATGTTTGATTGTTGATGAGAAAGGAAAGCAAAGATGATAATAGGGATACAAAGGGCGTAGGGTATGCGCCTGTCACGGAGTTTTGATAGTGCAAAAGTAAGTAGAAGAATGATGCCGACTGAAGGAAGGTAGGCGTAGCGATCGGAACTGATATAGATGTCCCCCGCTTTTGCGAATGTGGTGAAGGTGGGAGCGAGGGCGACTATGAAAAACAGAAAACAGAACACGAACATGCGTTTTGTTGTAGAGACGTCCCGTTGGGACGTCTCCTGTTGATCAGCTATTTTTTTTGAGACGTTGCACCGCAACGTCTCTACAGCAAAGGGAACCGTAGCTGCTAGAAAAATAACAAGGAGTGCAACGGATATGCCAATCCCCGGTATCATCAAGGAAATCTCCCCGGTAAACGGATAAATCGGGGATAGCCCTACGGGCCATACGAGATGTTGCAAGGAAAACACCGTACTGCGTGCCGCCATCAGAATGGTTTCCCAGGGCGTGAGAATCGTCACCAGTTCTCGTTTTCCAAAGAGCGCAATGATGCCGAAGAGGATAGAGAGGAGGAAAAATGGGGTAGTGCGCTTTAAGGATTCTTTCGTAAGATCACCACGCCACCAGTGGTGCAACAGAAGGATGATAGGAAGTGTCGCAGCCATCACTTTCGAGAGAAGTGCGAACGTAAATAGTAGTAACGATAACCAGTAGAAGCGTGTCCGTACTTTATCTTTCACATACATCAACCACGCTCCCAAAAAAAACATCGTCGAGAGAAGATCCTTCCGTGCGGATACCCACACAACTGTTTCGGTATGGAGAGGATGGACAAGGAAGAGCAGACTGCACAGAAAGGCGATGCAGCGATCCTCAATGCAGTGACAGATGAGAAAAAAGAGGAGCAAAGTGACGACGATATGTAGAAGGATGTTGGTTAGTATAAATCCTGTTGGATTCATTCCCCACAGAAAGTGATCCCACTGGTAACTCATCAAAGTGAGCGGGATGTAGAGTTCGGGGTCGTAGGTGGTGAATGCCTGCTGCAGCGACCAGAGAGAAATTTCTTTCACGATGGGATTGCCCACCACTAAGTAGTGATCGTCCCATAGGACCATGTTGTGATCGAGTGCAGATCCATAGATGAGAAACGCCGCAAGGGCAAAGAGGCCAAATACAATGGAGATGAAGCGCAGTGTCATTCTGAGCGTAGTCGAAGAATGAACACGGAGCGTATCTACACTTCGACAGATTCAGTGTGACACGTTTATCCAGCTTTTGTCACCCATCGTATCGGGGTTCCTTCAAATCCGAATGTCGAACGCATTTGATTTTCCAGGTAACGCAGGTGTGACAGCTGAATTTTCTTTGGTTGTTTGGTGAAGAGCACAAACGTTGGTGGAATATCGCTTGCTTGGGTGATGTGTTTTGCAGAGGAGAGCTGTGTGACGGATTGTCCGTATGCCACTTGTTCGTACCAGTTGTGAAGCTCTTTCGTCGGGATACGCCGTGCGCGATTGATTTGAATGAGAGCAAGGAGATCGAAGATTTTTAAGAGTCCTTCGCGCGTTTCAGCGCTGCATGGGAGCAGTGGAACAAATTGGCAAAAGGAAAGTGCACGGCGTACCTCATAGGTTTTTGCCTCTCGCTCCTCGCCCGCAAGCGTATCAATTTTATTGAGAAGAATGAGAAGACCCTTTCCTTCTTCAAGTGCCATACGTGCCAAGCGCTTGTCCTGACGACTTATTCGATCCTGCGCATCCAACACCAACACGACGATATCGGATTGTTCTACGGCTTTGATGCTGCGCAGGTATGCATAGCTTTCTATGTCTTCCTTCACGTGTGCTTTTCTTCGCATGCCGGCCGTATCAACGAAGAGGTACTCTTTTCCATCGTGTTTCACGAGTGTATCTGACGCGTCACGCGTTGTACCGGGGAGATTCGATACGATGCGACTGGCAGACTTCCGTTGTCCTTCAGTCATGAAAGCGTTGATGAGGGAACTTTTTCCCACATTCGGTGTTCCCACCACAGCAATCCGAGGACAACTATCCGCTGCCCGCTCATCGCTACCCGCTTCTACCCCAAAGTGCAGCTTCTGTAGCGCATGAACGATTTCAGTTTCCAGTTGATCAATTCCCATTCGATGGACTGCACTGGTTACGATGACATCTTCTGCAATACCCAAACTGTAGACATGAGGAAGTAATTCGTCCGCGCGCTCAGGATTATCACATTTACTAAGAACAAGGAGTACGGGAACATGTCCCCTTTTCTGTTTGCGTAGTACATCAGCAACCGCATAATCACTCGCAGTGAGATCGTGCAAAGCATCGAGAACAAACACGACAAGATCGGCGTTTTCGATTGCAAGATGTGCTTGTCTCTCAACGTCATCTTCCAGATCTTTGTCCCGCGAGCCGCCGCCGATCCCACCCGTATCGAGAAGCAGGTAGGAGAGGTCTTGTGTTTCAATGCGATGAACGATCGTATCGCGAGTTGTGCCGGGAATATCGCTCACAATGGCATGCCACTTGCGAATGAGTCGATTGAAGAGGCTTGATTTTCCACTGTTAGGTTTGCCGATGATGGCGACGATAGGAAGTTTAGGCATTACAAAAAAAGGACACTGCCTCCACTGTTTTCTTTCATAGAATACGTGGGCCGGGTGGTGGAGGAACGGGGGTCAGGGTCTTCGGGATCCATTTGTAAAAGTATTGTAAAGCAATGTGTACTTGCTGGCAAATTATTACGTTTGGTACTGGTTTGCGCTATGATGGCGTTGTGACCTTCTACGATCCAAAATCCATCGAACAGAAATGGCAGAAAAAATGGCAGGAAGCTGGTATCTATAGAGTTGATCTGGATAAAGCCAAAGATCCGTACTACTGCCTCGTGATGTTTCCGTATCCAAGTGGAGCGAGGCTCCATGTCGGGCATTGGTTTCAGTACGGACCAACGGATAGTTTTGCGCGTTTCAGAAAGTTACAAGGAAAAGACGTCTTCTTCCCCATGGGTTTCGATGCCTTCGGTCTTCCTGCGGAGAATTACGCAATGAAAACAGGAACTCCTCCAGCGGAATCTACGGCGCAGAATGTACGGAATATGATGGAACAATTTGCTCGCATGGGGTGTATGTGTGATTGGCAAAAATCACTCAATACGTCTGCGCCCGAGTATTATCGATGGACGCAGTGGCTGTTTTTACAGATGTTCAGGCACGATCTTGCATACAAAAAACAAGCCCTGGTGAACTTCTGCCCAAAGTGTCAGACCGTTCTGGCAAACGAGCAATGCCAGGATGGCGCATGTGAGAGGTGCGGTACGGAAGTGGAACAAAAACCACTTAAGCAGTGGTTCTGGAAGATTACGCACTATGCACAAAGACTTCTGGATGGGCTAGACGATCTCGACTGGCCAGAGCAGACAAAACTCATGCAACGTCATTGGATTGGTCGATCGGAAGGAGCGATAATACAATTTAAAATTTCGTGTCATCCTGAGTCTATCGAAGCTCAGTGTGACACGACTATTGAAGTATTTACAACGCGGCCGGATACGCTCTTTGGAGCAACCTACCTGGTGCTTGCACCTGAGCATCCATTGCTGGATGACATTACTCCGAAGGAATACCAGGGAGCTGTGCATGCATATAAAGAGGAAGTGAGAAAGAAGTCTGAAATGGAACGCACGGAACTTAATAAGACAAAAACAGGTGTTCCGACGGGCGCGTACGCAATCAACCCTGCCACGAAAGAGAAAATTCCCATCTGGATTGCCGATTATGTGATCATGAACTACGGAACCGGCGCTGTCATGGCCGTTCCCGCACATGACGAACGGGACTTCGAGTTTGCAAAAACATATGAGTTGCCAATGCAAAAAGTAGTGCAGCCTGTGGGCGCCCCCCTTTCTGCCGAACAGGCGGGCCTACCCGTCCGGCAGGGGGGTAACGGAGGCGCATGTACAGAAGAGGGGACTGCGATCAACTCTGATTTTCTCAATGGACTCTCTACGCCCGAAGCGAAGAAAAGGATTGTGGCATGGCTTGAGGATGAAGAAATAGGAAGGCAGCAAATCAACTATCGCCTGCGGGACTGGCTGGTGTCGCGCCAGCGGTATTGGGGAGCGCCGATTCCGGTTGTCTATGATCCGGAAGGGAATCCGCATCCCATTCCCGACGAGCATCTTCCATGGCTTCTGCCGACAGACGTGGAGTTTAAACCGACCGGCGAGTCACCGCTGACAGATTCCAAAGAATTCATCGAACGGACCGAGAAGATCTTCGGCGAAGGGTGGCGGCCGGAATTTGATACGATGGATACGTTCGTCTGTTCGTCGTTCTACTATCTGCGATTTTTAATGGAGAACGACGGGAAGAATTTTGTCGACAAGAAGCGGGAGAAGAAGTGGATGCCGGTAGACATGTATATCGGCGGCCCGGAACACTCCTGCATGCATCTTCTCTACGCACGGTTCGTCATGATGGCCCTGAAGGATGCCGGAGTTGTGTCACACGAAGAACCGTTTCAGAAGCTTTTCCACCAGGGACTCATTACGAAAGACGGTGCCAAGATGAGCAAGAGCAAAGGCAATGTTGTTGACCCTGATCCGCTTGTGGAAACGTACGGCAGCGACGCGTTTCGCATGTACATGATGTTCATGGGGCCGTACAGTGACGGAGGAGATTTTTCCGATACCGGCATTAAAGGAGTGGAACGATTTCTTCAACGGGTATGGAAGCTCGTTGAAGCGCACCAACAAGTGCGAGGAGCAAAAGACTCCAAAGAAGTGCAAATCAAACTTCATGCAACAGTGAAGAAGGTGACGGAAGATTTGGAAGTGCTGCATTTCAATACGGCTATTTCCGCACTAATGGAACTGCTCAATGTGTTAGAGAAGCAGGAAGGAGTTACGGCAGATACACTGAAAATATGCACGATTCTTCTGGCACCCTTAGCACCGCACTTCGCAGAAGAACTCTGGGAAAAACTTGGTGAGGAACCGTTTGTGTTTCAGCAGAAGTGGCCGACGTTCCACCCCAAATTCCTCGTGGCGGATCAGTTCACCATTGTCGTACAAGTTAACGGCAGAGTGCGTGCCACTGTCGAGGTGGATGCCGGTGCATCTAAGGAAGATATCCTTACACAAGCCAAAAACCATCCTCATGTGCAGAAGTGGCTGAACGGAACGCAGTCGAAGAAGGAAATCTACGTTCCGGAGAAGCTTGTCAATTTCGTTGTGTGATCAGTGTACACTTCTTATGTGAAAGAGCATCCATTTGATCGGTATAAGCCGTTTACAGATATCGTGGCATTACAGGAATATTCGGAAAAACCTCTGCGGAAAAGCGTGAGAGTGAATACGTTACAGATGTCTATTGAAGATTTCAGGGTGAGGGGGAGGGGTAGGGAGTGGAAATTGGAACAGGCGCCGTGGTGTAAGGAAGGATTTTTTGTGGACAGGCCTTCGCCCGTTGGGCTGCGGACGGCAAGACGCCCAGCTCTTGGTAAAGATCTTTTGCATCTCACGGGACACATCTACATGCAGGAAGCGGCGAGCATGCTGCCGGCAGAGCTTCTCGATCCGCAGCCCTTCGACGAGGCTCAGGGTAAACCGGGAGAGATAATTTTAGATATGAGTGCGGCGCCGGGGAGTAAGACGACACAAATGGCAGCCCGAATGCAGAATAGGGGAGTGATCGTTGCAAATGATATTCAAGAGAAACGCTTGTGGACACTCAAGACTGCGCTCCATCGATCAGGCGTGACAAATGTCGTTGTAACCAAGAAGCCCGGACAATGGTTCGGGAAACACATGGTCGAGCGGTTCGATCGGGTTCTCTGCGATGCGCCGTGTACGGCACAGGGAACGTCTCGTAAAGATCCGGAGGCACTCAAGTATTCTTCACAGGAAAACATCGAAAAAATGTCGAGAATTCAAGTGCAGCTTCTTGAAGCAGCGGTGCATGCCGCGAAAGTCGGCGGGCGGATCGTGTATTCCACCTGTACGCTCACGCCGGAGGAAAACGAGGAAGTGGTGATGAAGGTTCTGGAGCAGCTCAAGGGAAAGGTAGATGTTATCGATCCGCGTGAACATTATGAGGATGTGAATGTTCAACAAGCAGTTGAAGATTCATTTTGTGTACAAAGATGCCTATCACCTACAACCCCTGCCTGCCGGCAGGCAGGGTACAACCTATTACCTGTTATCCGTCTCTGGCCACAGACATTCGATACTGAAGGGTTTTTCTGTGCTGTGCTCAAGAAAATTGCTGTTACAAGGGAGAAAGAACAGTACCAAGCTATTCCTCTGCAGGAAGTACTCCTACCGGCATCGAAACAGAGAGAGATCATGGCAAAGTTCGAAGCACTGTATGACACGTCTTTTATGGCAGAAGGAGAAGTCCTCGTACGTAAAGACAGCCAGATTCTCCTCGCGGCTCAGGAAGCAGTACACACACTTTTTCCTGTGCAGGATTTCGCGCTCGGTCTTCCGTATGCCAAACTTCTCAAAGACGGACGTGTGCGTCTCGCGCACGAGATGGCGATTTTTCGTGGTATGCAAGCAAAAAAACTTACGTATGCCGTTACAGAAGAAGAAGCGCAGCATCTTCTGCAGGGAAGGGACATTTCCTGTGCAAACGGTCTTCGGGGCGATCTGCTGCTCCTGTATGACGGTATGTGTATCGGTAGGGGACTCGCGAAAGAGGGGACTATCAAAAATAATCTGCCAAGGACAATGATAGTGAACCAGTGATGTTCTTAACCAAGTGGAACTTCAAAGTTTTCAGCGAGTTTTTCGAGTCGGATTTCCTGCTCTGCAAAGTTCTCATCAAGAAGTTGTTGTGCTTTTTTATAAAACTCAGTACTTCCCTCTATATCATGTGCATAATTTTTGTAAAAAAATGCCTGGGTACGTCCTCGTTCGGTACTCATTGCAAACTCTATTTGCACAAGAACTTCTCGAGCATATTGCAGTCGCTTTTCAGCGATGAATCGATAGATAGGATGTGTAAGAGCTAACCGAAATTTTTCTCTTATTGCACGGAGCAGCGAATCAGAACGATTGCGGATGCGATGAATATGTTCCCGGCAGCGCGCAATGCATTCTTGATCACTCTTCGGCAGAAGATCCGGGTGGACATTTTCTAAACGGGCAACCGGTTCATCTCCATCTTCCACAACAAAATCATCAGAAGACAATTCACGCATAAGAGGTAATGTTTGTGGATTTTGTGATGAATACTGTTGTTCAACAAAGACGGAAACTTTCAAATCGTGTCCTATGCGCACTCGATCTCGCATTTCATCTAGAGAAAGAGTGGGCAGGCTTTGTATGCGCTCCTTTTCAGATTGCACATTCATAATGAGTAACATTACTGCATAAAAATTATGTGTCAATATATATACCGCAACCATACAAACGTATTGTAGTATTCATTGCTATGGATCCTGTCACAGATATCAAAGCGCGTTTGCCGATTGAAGATCTGGTACGGCAATACTGCCAGCTGAAAAAATCCGGACGCAACTACAAATGTCTCTGCCCGTTTCATAAGGATAAAAATCCCAGCCTGCTCGTGTCGCCGGACAAGGGCATCGCCTACTGTTTTTCTTGTCAAACAGGAGGTGATATTTTCAGCTTCTACCAAGCGATTGAAGGAGTGGATTTCCCGCAGGCTTTGAAGGAACTGGGGGAACGTACAGGGGTGAAGGTACAAGAGAAGGGTCCTGTTCATACAAAAGATGAGAAGGAACGCGTGCGCTCCTGCCTTGTTGATGCGTGTGTACTCTATCAGGAGCAACTGAAGGCGTCTCAGGAAGTACGGGAGTATCTTGAAAAACGCGGAGTGACAGAGAGGGAGATGAACGTATTTCAATTGGGTTTTGCAGAGAAGGACATGACGAACACATACAATGTTCTCCTGAAAAAAGGACACAGCCGCAATGAAATTCTTGCTGCAGGATTAGGGTTACAACATGAATTGGATGGAAAAGTGCATGACCGCTTTCGTAACCGTCTCATGTTTCCCATTCACGATCATCAGGGGCGTCTCATCGGATTTGGCGGGCGAACCATGGGAAACGATAATGCCAAGTACATGAATTCTCCCGAAGGGATTCTCTACCATAAGTCCACTGTGTTTTTCGGTTTGGATAAAGCGAAAGATGCTGCTCGGGACACAAAAGAATTCATTGTCGTGGAAGGATACTTCGATGTCCTGGCATGTCACCGCATCGGGCTCAAGCATACGATTGCGTGTTGCGGTACAGCCCTTACGGAAGAACATGCACACATTCTGAAACGGTATGTTGATCAGGTGACGTTGTGTCTTGACCAGGACACAGCAGGGAAACAGGCGGCAGAACGTGCATTCTGCGTACTGGCTGCGGAAGGATTGCATGTGAATATGGTGACTCTCAGTGAGAAGGATCCCGCCGATCTGGTTCTTGAAGATGCAGATGCGCTCAAAAAGAGTATTACTGAAGAACGTATTCCGTATATTCACCACGTCTGTGACGAGATGCAACGCATGGACCTGCAAAACCCGCTTCTGAAGAAGCAGATGCTCGCGCGATTGCTCACACTACTTACTGCGATCCCAACTTCTGTGGAGCGGCATCACTACATCGGTCTTGCCGCAAAGGCATTGGGCACTGTTGAATCAGCACTGGAGCAGGATCTCGCACATGCAAAGAGCCAGACATATGTTCAGATGCGAAAAGAAGAATCTGCACCATCTGCGAAATCTGCGGTTCAGACATTCTCTCCCGCAGAAATAGCACTTGCCATTTGCATACTGCACCCCATCGCTCGTCAGCAGCTGCACAAACTCGTCCCGCCGGAAGAGCCGTTTGCAAAGACACTGTTCGATGCACTGAAGACTGTGGAATCCGATGATCACATCATCGATATCGGTACACTGGATGTTCCGAAGGATGTGCGCGAACGATTAACAATTCTTTTGTTATTTTGTGAAGAACACGATTTTCAGGAATGGTCGCAAGGAGTCACGGAACGTGAGTTTGCCAAAAACAGTGTGCAAGCAAACAGAATGCTCATTCGTGTAAAGCAAAAGCAGATTACCGAAAAACTTATTCTTGCGCGTCAGGAAGGGAAGATTGATGAGCAGAAAGAGCTGCAGAAGGAGTATCAGGCTATTTTGGTGCTGTCCAAAGGTCTGTTGTAAGAGAGAAAATGAACGGGTACTCTATATCCACTATATGGCCTCTCATCCGAGACAATTTATCGCTCAACCAACGGACGACGATATGAAAAAATATCCAGATGCCATACGGCATCTGGTGAAAAAGGGTCGTGAACAACGTTATGTCACACATCAGGAAATCATTGCCGCGATTCCCAATGCAGAGGAGGATGTAGATTTGCTTGACGAGGTTTACTCTCTGTTTGTCGACCTCGGTATCGAGGTGATTGATGTGAAAGACGCGCTTATTTGGGAAAAGAAGAGCAAGATGCTTGCTTCCATCCCCGAACCCACTGAGGATTTGGCCAAGGAGGTGACAACGGATGATCTAGAAGAGGAGGAAGAGGAAGAGGAGGAAGAGGAAAAGGGAGCGGTGGATATGAGCAGTGAAGACAATGATGTCATGCAGGTTGTGGCGACTGCTGGTATTGCGATAGGTGAAAAAGGTCTTTCTGATGAAGAGAAAAAGAAGCGTCGCAAGGAGCGTGAAGTAGATCTTCTGGAAATCAGCAATGATTCTGTCCGTATGTACTTGTCAGAAATCGGTCGTGTTCCTCTGATTGACGCAAAGAAAGAAGTGGAACTTGCACGACGTATTCGCAAAGGTGATGCCGGAGCAAAGCAACAACTTGCAGAGGCGAACTTGCGTCTGGTCGTATCGATCGCGAAGAAGTACATCGGACGTGGATTATCATTTCTTGACTTGATTCAAGAGGGGAATATTGGACTCTTCCGCGCAGTTGAAAAATTTGATCCAGAGAGGGGATTTAAGTTTTCCACCTACGCAACGTGGTGGATTCGTCAGGCGATCACTCGTGCCATTGCGGATCAGGCCCGTACTATCCGTATTCCGGTGCACATGGTGGAAACGATCAACAAACTCACACACACGCAACGTCGTCTTGTACAGGAACTCGGACGAGAACCAACACTTGAAGAACTTGCTGTGGAAATGGAAATGGATATCAAGAAAGTGCAACACATTCAGAAAATCAGTCAGGATATTGTCTCGCTCGAAGCGCCAGTCGGTTCCGAAGAGGACAGCAAACTCGGTGACTTCATTGAAGACGAGGAGGCGATTAATCCTTTTGAAGCAACCAATCGCCAGTTGAAAAAAGAGAACGTGCACCAAATGTTGGAATTCCTTACGCCGCGCGAGCGCAAGATTATCGAAATGCGTTTCGGGTTACAGGATGGTGTGGGACATACGCTCGAAGAAGTGGGACAGGAGTTCGGAGTGACGCGAGAACGTATCCGGCAAATTGAAGCAAAGGTGCTTCAGAAAATGCGCGATCACCCGCGTTCATTGACTATTCGTG
>PFDS01000016.1:0-1282 GCA_002772605.1 Candidatus Peregrinibacteria bacterium CG10_big_fil_rev_8_21_14_0_10_49_16 | reverse complement strand
AAACGGGAAAAAAATATTCAAATGCGATCACTGCGCGTACGAACTGTCAAACTAATCATCACCCTCTTCCAGAACTTTCCTCAATCGTTCTCTCTGTTCTTCGGTCAGTACGCCCAACACAAATTCTTGTTCTTCTTTTCTGTCTCTGTCTTTGCCGCCAAGGATGTTTGCAATGGCATTCCATGCGCGTCGCATAATATGTGTGCGTTTTTCTCTGGATTTTGGAGTCTCCTCAGATGCATTTCTGACAATTTCCTCCACATACTTTCCCGCAAGCAATAACTGCTCAATTTGAGCGGGTTGCATTCGAACAATGTGAGCAATGCTGTCCGCAGTAGCTTCCTGTCCGTTCTCTTCCAATGTCTGTTTCGCAGAAAGAATGTTCTGCACACGCTTGGTAATGGCGTCTCGATATTCCTTCCAAATGACAAATTTGGGAACATAGAACATCATTTCCCCTTTCACAAATCCGTCGAATTCCAACGTAAATTGCACGCCCATTTGACGCACTCCTCCGATGGAATGCTTTTGCAGCCTGACGTCCAGATGAATCTCTTCGCCGGGAAAAGATTCTTTACTGTACTTCAAATTATTCATGCGATAGATGCTGCGATGGCAGCTCTTTAGGTATTCCTTCTGTGTGACAGGAAGGTCGTGCAGCACCCCCTGACTATGAAGGTAGCCAAACATTACGAAAGCAGTCTGAAAAATCGCTTCGTCAATCTGTGGAGCGGTGACATGTTCGATATCACGGTTAATGCGTGTGTACTTGGGAAACACGTACGTAAATCGCGCGCTTTGATCATCAAGAGCTTCAACACCTGTGATGACGAGCGCATCTTCAGGGAAGATGTCCCGTGCAGTCTCCATGGGAGATAGTTCACGGTCGGAAGAAGCCGATTTTGGCTCTGCATGTGATTTTTTCATGAAAGAAACGTACGAAGAAGCCAATGGCACATTGTACAGAATTCTTTTCAAAACCACAACGAAAAGGAAACGATGTATACTTGGATCTATGGGTATAGCAACACGTTCACGAATACAGAGAACAGATGCTTTTGCAGAAAGTTATGCAGAGCTCAATGAGCAACAAAAAGATGCTGTTGATACGATTGAGGGCCCTGTCATGGTTATTGCAGGTCCCGGAACGGGAAAAACGCAGGTGGTTGCACTGCGGACGGCGAACATCCTCAAAAAAACGCAGATGCGGCCCAGTAATATCCTCTGTTTGACGTTTTCCACAAGTGGAGCAACCGCAATGCGTGATCGCCTGAAAGTGTTT
>PFDS01000006.1:1045-17435 GCA_002772605.1 Candidatus Peregrinibacteria bacterium CG10_big_fil_rev_8_21_14_0_10_49_16 | reverse complement strand
GAGTTCAGCAGTCAGCGCGTCAATGAGACGGATTTCTTTGTGGTGGTCGCCGTTCATTGTAGAGAGGGTGTCGATGGTCTGTTTGGTAATGATGTACTTTCCCACAACGCCGAATGTCGAAGGGGCGACCTCCGGTTGTGGTTTTTCGACGAGACCGGTGATCTTTTTCAGGCGGTCTCTGGACGCGGATGCATCGATAGCGGCAATGCCGTATCTGGACACGCGTTCCAGCGGGACGTCTTCGAGAGACAGTAGGTTGGTTCCTTGAGAGAGGTGTGCGTACGCTTGCACGAGCTGCTGCAAACCGGTTTTTTCCCCTGCAAAGAGGTCATCACCAAAGAGAATTGCGATAGCATCGCTCTGGGCCCATTCTCGTGCCTGGAGAATCGCATGACCGTCGCCTAGCGCCTCTTCTTGATAGACGACATGAAAATCAACAGAGTCGTACCGTCTCAGTTGTGCCAAGAGGTCGAGCTTCCCCTTCTTTTCGAGTTTTGCCTCCAGCGCGGGGTCGGCGTAGAAATATTGTGGAATACTCTCTTTTCCGTGGCTGATGACGAAGCAGATATCCGTAATGCCGATTCCCAAACATTCGTCGACGAGCAGGGCGATGAGTGGTTGGTTGCCGATGGGGAGCATTTCCTTTGGGGTTATTTTTGTCCAAGGCAAAAATCGTGTTCCAAGCCCTGCAACAGGAAGAATTGCTTGCTTAAGTTGCATGGAGACAGTCTACATTGCTGAGGAATTTTGACAAAAAGGTCTGAATTTCGCTACAATACTTGAGAAAAATACATATTCTTTCCCGTCCCGTCTCATGTCTTCTGTCTCTATCTTGGAGCGTGAAAAAGAGCAGGTGGTCTATCCGGCATACGATTACGTACAGGTACTGATGGTTGCTCTCAGTGATCCACAGTCCTGGAAGCGAAAGAAGGAGGAGTGTAAAAAAGTCGAACGAGCGTACCGAGAACTGGGAAGACTTCTGCGCGATCCCAGTAACCAGAAACTCATTGCTGCCTGGTTTGGCGACGATACGCAGGCAAGCGAAATTCTGCAGTGGATGGAAGATGTGCGAAAGAAGGTGGGGGAAATCATCCCTCGTTGATGCGCACGACTTTGACACTGTGTTCTTCCTTTGGGATAAGGATTTTTAAGATACATTCTTTATTGAAAGATGCTTTGATTTTTTTTGGGTCTACTGAGCAGGGTAGTGTTATAGAACGGCTGAATTCTCCCCAGAAACACTCCTGTACAAGATAGCGGTCCGCGGAAACATCGTCGCTTTGTTTTCGGCATCCGCGTATCGTGATGGTCGTTTCAGCTACTTCGATATCCAAGTCGGTGAGCCGCACGCCTGCCAGAGGAATCTTAATAATGTAGTACTCTCCTTGTTCGTAGATATCTGCCGCGACCTGCCCAGAAGCAGTTTTCTGAGTAAACGTAGATTCCGCTATGGAAGATGTGGGTAGAGTCGTTCCCTGCGAAATACCCAGTGACTGGAAGATGCCGTGAAACGGCGATGATGCCATACCACATATTTTAGAGGAGCAAATCCCTTATTGGCAAAGAAAGAAGTCTGGAAATGTTCCCATTTTCGTGCAGGAGATGCACTTCAGGGATTCTTGGGGAAAAGTTACCCTTGCAGAGAAGATTATGATCTGTAAAATGCTCCAGCCTTAGGGCTATCCTCATATTTTTCTCAAAGATTTTCCTTATGTCTTCCACTGCGAGTCTCAAGAACAATATCCGCCGACTGCGTTTCGAGAAGAGTATGACACAGGAAGAGTTGGCACTGCGAACAGGCGTGAGTCGCCAGACGATTATGAGCATTGAACGAGGACAGACAAATCCCTCTGTTCTGCTTGCTTACAAAATTGCAGCTGCATTCGATGTGTCTGTCACAGAAGTATTTGATATGGAGGGGGAGTTGGTTCCCGTATAGGAGAGAGCGATATCTTTTAGGTGTAACTGAGGTGAGGTGCGGCTGTTCCAAGTGTGCAGCTCAAGTGTGCAGACCAGATCCACAGGCTGGTGCAGTTGATCGAGGAGTTTCCCCATGCCAAAGCCTATGCAGCGAGTGGGACCGAGGCATGCTGAAAGGTGTGTTTGATCTGTTCCCACTCTTTTACATGCGGAAAGAGTGACCTGTTCTATAAGAAAGAGTGGTTCAGGATTTCCCGAGCCAAAGGGCTCGAGAGATTGCAGTGCTGCGCACATGTCCACAGAAATATGTGCAGGAGAAATGCATGCATCAAGAGAGAGCGTTGTGCGAAGTTCCTCTGGCGGTACATGGTGCTCCACGTCGGTGATCAGTGCTTGTCGTACCGCATGAAGCTGATCTTCTGCGAATGTGCATCCAGCTGCTTGAGCATGTCCTCCGAATGAAGAGAGAAGGTGAGCGATACGCTGAAGCCCTTCTGTGATGTTGTAGCATCCTGGACTGCGGAGAGATGCTGTACAGTACCCTTCCTGGCAGGTGGCGACCAGACTGGGGCGCCCATATAGCTCCGTCAGTTTTCCGGCAAGAAGACCAATGATTCCTGCGGGAAAGAGTGGGCTGGCACAGACAATGCAACTCGGCAGTGGATCTGGCAGGGTCTCAATCAGGTAGGTAAAGAGTTCCCGTGTTTGCTGCCTCCTCTCTGCGTTGAGTTTTTCCAGTACAGCAATGTGCTCCCCTCCTTCCAGAAGAGCGTGAAGCGCATGGAGAGGAGTATCCATGCGTCCTGCTGCATTGATGCGCGGTGCCAGTCGAAACCCAATATCCGCACTGTTCATCTGTGTTTGTTCTGTGCAGACGCTTTGTATAAATGATGCAATGGGGCCACTGCGCAGTGTACGGAGTGCAGAAAGTCCTTTTTGTACAAGAGCCCTGTTTTCGCCACGCAGTTCTACGAGGTCCGCAACAGTGCCTATGCAGGCGAGTGCAAGGTCTTCTGCGTATTCGTCCCATGTACCGACTTCCAGCGAGCGAATGAGAGCGAATGTCAGTCCTGCAGCGCAAGGTGAGCTGAGGAGCGGTGGACTGGCTGTACATTGATGGATGATGCCAAAAGCATCTGGCAATGTGTTTTTTGGTGTGTGGTGGTCGATGATCACAGTATCCATGCCGTACTTCTTCGCGTGGTTGGTGGTTTCGTGTGCACTGATACCCGTATCGACAACAAGAAGGAGTGTGCAGTGACGCTCATAAAACTCGTCAATGTGCTGCGGTTTGATTCCATAGCCATCGTGTTCTCGGTGTGGCAGTCGAATGGATGGCTCTACGCCATGTCGTCTGCAGAAGCGTATGAGCTGTGCAGATGCCGTAACGCCATCACAGTCGTAGTCTCCAAAAATACCAACAGCTTCCTGTGTGCGTACTGCATGCCATATGCGTTCGCAAATTTTGGGTGTGTCAGGAAATACGTACGGATCAATGAGAGGAATATCCGGAAAAGATCGCATGTTTTGAATATCCTCCGGTGTACTGATGTGCATGTTTTTCTCTTTTACGTCACGAAAAACCCACCGTTTTCCCGTGAGAGATGTTTGTGTATGGAACATGGGATCGCAAGAGTATCACTTCAAAACGCAATACGCTCTTGCACGGTCTTCCTACGAGTGGTGCGATCTCTATACTGTCTTCCTCCATGCTCTGCGCACTGTCCAGTATCCAACGCCGAGCAGCACCATTCCTGCAACAATACTTTCCGGTCCTGTACCAGCTACGGGTGCGCGACGATGGTGGAGAGTGCCCAGCGCGTAGTTGTCATAGATTTGTGCTTGCTGTCGATCTACGCGGTCAAGAAGGCGTGCTGTTCGGCGCAGTTCGTCTTCATCAATGTAGGAGTAGGGATCTTTTGGTCCCCAAGCAGGATCATTGAAGTACGGTTCAATATCTTGTTCTTCCGGAACGGGAGGGTGTTGCTCAGCGAAGTAGGCTTCCTGTTCACGCTCGCGGCGTTCGGCGCTGCGTTCCTGCTGCATATGGACACGGTTACGCGCCTCCGTTGTGGAGGGGGGAATCCAGAGCCATTCATCGTGTACGGCTTGCTCAGGCGTGATATACGCAACCGACATACTCGGAGTGAGGAGAAGCAAGAGGCCACTGAGTCCCAGGATAATCTTCGAAGACATCAAATCATTATACCATATATATCAATTTTGAGAAAGTTTGGACTGCTACCTTAAAGCTTCGTATAGCCCGGAGTTTGTGACTTAATTTGTATCTAGACAATATTCTTGTAGTCCTGCTTCGCAGTTGAAGTAGGCTTGGAAGTCGGTGACTCCGTCTCCATTTGAATCCTCCTTCAGAGGATCTGTTTCATTTTGATCCAACTTGCCGTTGAGGTTGGTATCCTCACCAAGAAGAAGTTTTGTAGCTCGGCCTATGCGTGTAATACAGAGTCCGTCACAGAGTCCGTCACGGTCCGTATCTTTCTTACGGGGGTCCGTCTCGTCATCATCAAGTTTTCCGTCACGATTTTTATCTTCAACCCCGTCGATGATTCCATCGACATCCGTATCACGCGAGAGAGGATTTAAGCCAGCGCGTTCTCCTGAAAGATGGTGTGCAAAGGGCTTTGATCCGTAGAAGTGTTCGATGCCGTCAAGAAGACCGTCTCCGTCACTGTCCGCAATGTCCGGATGTGTTCCAAGTTGCTGTTCAAACTTCGTGTTGAGGCCGTCGTTATCGCTGTCGAGCCCCATGGGGAGCGAGGATGCTGTCATAATGTAACACAGTTGCGATTGTTCGAAGGTGTCAAACTGGTGACGAATGAGCGGAGGTTTCCGCTTCTGCTTGTCTAAATCTTCCCTTCGCGTTGGCGGATATCGCACGGAGAAACGTTTTTCGGGTGGCAGCTCTTGCTGCTCCCGAATCTCGCGTTCTGCCTCTGAGAGAAACAGCAGTCCGGGGAGGCCCGCGCGTCGTTTCGCAACTTCAGGGTCATAGTTATCCGGAAGACAGTATCCCCAGTAGCGCACTTTCTCACCCTGTCTTCCAAACAGCACACGGCGATCGATGGTGACGAAGCTATCCGGTAAGTGGAATGCGACGTGTGTGTCCGCCGGAACAGTCACTCCGTTTTCGATATCTTCTTGAGTAATGAAGTGCCAGGGGATGCGTTGCTGGGCAGGAATGGGGGCAAGACGTGCTTCCAGAATCGGTGTCTTTCCGACAGCGAACAGCACGAGAGCGGTGCAGCCGATACCCCCTAGAACGGTCAGCCATCCCAGTGACAGGTGCAGAATCTTTCTATGCGAAAGCATCTCAGTAGTATAGCATATTTAAGAATTGGGAGCCAGGTCCTGGCATATTTCTTGAGAGTATCTAGAATGGCGAAGACATGGCGAAAGACCTGTATGCCGTACTGGGGGTTTCGAAAGGCGCATCTGCGGACGATATTAAACGTGCCTATAGAAGGTTAAGCAAGCAGTGGCATCCGGATAAGCACAAAGGCGATAAGGGGGCCGAGGAGAAATTCAAGGAGATTAACGAAGCCTATGAGGTGCTCAGTCATACGGAGAAGCGTCAACAGTATGATAGGTTTGGCACCGTAGGATCGGGAGTGGGGGGCGGCAACCCATTCGAGGGATTTGATGCCGGAGGATTTGCGTCGGGAGGTTTTGGTAACTTCTCTGACATTTTTGAAGGAATATTTGGCGGTGGAGGAAGGCGTCGAGGACAAGAGCACGGTGCAGATCGGGAACTCATCATCGATATTGATTTTATGGAGAGTGTGACGGGGGTGCAGAAAACGATTTCTCTCACGCGGCAACGACCGTGCCCATCATGTGATGGATCAGGTGCAAAGCAAGGTGAGGCACTTATTTCTTGTTCAGATTGCGGAGGAACGGGGCAGATTATTCGCACGGCACAGTCGTTTTTTGGAACTATTCAGCAATCCACGCTCTGCACAGTCTGTCGAGGGTCGGGAAAAGTGCCGAAGACTCCTTGCGAAGAATGTCATGGCAAGGGCGTGCTCCAAAAAACAGAGGATCTCACGATAGGTATTCCCGCGGGAATTGACCACGGACAAACGCTTCGTGTGCGCGGTGAGGGTGACGCGGCACAAGGCAATGCCGTTGGAGATCTCTTTGTGACTGTGCGGGTACGAGACGATGCTCGGTTTGAACGCGATGGCAGTGACATTCGTACACGTATGACGGTATCCGTACTTGATGTGCTTCTCGGAACTGAACAAGAAGTAGAAACAGTGCATGGAACGGTGATGCTCACTATCCCATCTGGTACACAACCATCACATATATTTCGTATAAAGGGCAAGGGCATGCCGATTCTCGGCAGTTCCCGCTCTGGAGATCACTATGTGCACATCACTGTGGAAGTCCCTACAAAACTTTCCCGTGCCGAAAGGAAATTGATCGAGGAGTGGAGAGATATAGCCAATTAAATATCCAAATTCTCCAACCCATCATCTTCTGCGATTACTGGAGCAAGTTCTTCGCCGGTTTTGAGTTTCTCCTCCTTCAGACGCAAGACAACTTGGCGGTAGTCGCCTTCACCGGTACTCATGGTACTCAGATCTTGCAACTCCGGTGTGTTGGCAATGTGGAGATGGACAATGCGGCGGAAGTAGGGGCTCATAGGTGCAAGCGCAATACGGTTGCCGGTGCGTCGCACAAAGTCAGCTTTTTGCTGGGCAATACTACGCACTTTGTCTTCCTGCATTTTGCGATAGTCGTCGATATCGAGAATGATGAAGGGTGCGCGTTCAAGATGTTCCTTGGTACGAATAATAGCTTTAAGAAGCTGTTGAATGGAGTTCAGTGTTTCACCGTGCCAACCGATGATGCGACTGGGTTCTGGCGCTTCGATTTCTGCGCGAACGTAGTCTTCTTCGTTAGAAACGGTAATGTTGGTGTACACGAAGTTGAGGTGCTCCAGGAGTTGGCCAAGGGTGGTTTTAATGAGGTCGTGATTCATTGGTATAAGAGTGTAGCATAGGCAAACACGTGGGCATACTGCAAAAAGCCCCCGAATGACGGAGGCTTTTCGTTTCTATGAAGTGGAGAGTTACCGTACGGAGTCTTTGAGGGTCTTTCCGGCCTTGAAGGATGGAACCTTCATTGCAGGGATAGAAATTTTCTGACCGGGGTTACGTGGATTCACTCCTGTGCGAGCCTGTCTCTTGGATACACGGAATGTTCCGAACCCAGTGATCGTAACAGTGTTCCCTCTCTTCAACTCTTTCATCACAGTAGATGTGAGCGCATCGAGTGCACTCGCTGCTGCGCGCTTCGTGATGCCGGCAGCATCAGCGATGATCGCAATCAAATCTTGTTTAGACATAGACATAGCGAAGAAGGGTAGGAAATAACGATAGAGTGGAGTCTACCTGAGGAAAGGGCTACCGCAAGCCACATACATGCTTTTCTTTCTGCCAATCTTCTATGCATTCTCTCTGAGAAGCCAAAAACACTGATCTCAAAAGATGAACACGATTTGCAGTTTTGCTGTACGAGGCTTACTGTGTGTGCGTGAAAATTTTACTCGTTGTCGAAAGTCCAGCAAAGGCAAAAACGATTAAGCGTTTCCTTGGCAAAGATTACATGGTCGAAGCAAGCATGGGTCACATTCGTGATTTGCCGAGCAGTACGTTGGGTGTCGATACCGCAAAAGATTTTGCGCCAACGTATGAAGTGCCGAAAGAAAAGGCGAATGTCGTGAAAAAGTTGAAGAGCGCACTGAAGGAAACAGGAGAGCTCTGGATTGCAACCGATGAAGATCGAGAAGGAGAGGCTATAGGTTGGCATATTGCAGAGGTGCTACGGCAAAATCCCAAAACAGTGAAGCGTATCGTGTTCCACGAGATTACGCAGTCTGCTATAGAGGAAGCGATGAAGCATCCTCGGACGTTATCCATGCAACTTGTGGAGGCACAGCAGGCGCGTCGTGTGCTTGACCGCTTGGTGGGGTACACCTTGTCTCCATTTCTCTGGAAGAAGGTGCGGCAGGGTCTTTCTGCCGGGCGCGTGCAGTCGGTAGCGGTGCGCATTATCGTCGATCGTGAACGGGAGATCCGTGCTTTCAAGGCTGAGGAGTACTGGACGATCGATGCAGTGCTCCATACAGAACAAGAAGAGCGATTCACTGCAACACTGAAAAAGAAAGACGGAAAAGAAATCAGCTTAACCAGTGAAAAAGAATCAAGCGCAACATTGAAAGAGGTGGATGGTGCATCATGGACAGTGGACAGTGTGACGAAGAAAGAAGTAAAGCGCACGCCTCCTGCGCCGTTCACGACATCAACGTTGCAGCAGGAAGCGTCGCGAAAACTGGGGTTCTCCGTAAAGCAGACCATGATGGTTGCGCAGCAGCTCTATGAAGGAATTGATCTTGGAAAAGGAGGGGTAACAGGACTCATTACCTACATGCGTACCGATTCCGTCAACCTAAGCGATAAGGCGCTTTCTGATGCACGTCGTGTTATTCAGGAACAGTTTGGGAAGGAGTATGTTCTCAGCCAGGCACGAACATACAAGACCAAAACGAAAGGGGCGCAAGAGGCACACGAAGCTATTCGTCCTACAGAATGCGATCGCACGCCTGAATCTTTGGCTGATACTTTGGATCGTCAGCAACTCAAGCTCTATACGCTTATTTGGAACCGCACGATAGCAACGCAGATGGCCGAAGCAGTGCTTGAGCGAACAGGTGTGGATATTGCTGCAAAAAACTACATGTTTCGTGCTACAGGACAGGTAGTCCGTTTTGACGGATTTCTCCGTGTATACCATGAAGGGAAAGATGAGTCCGATCATGCCCGTCGGCACGAAGCGGAGGAAAGTGATAATGAAAAATTTCTTCCTGTAGTGGAGGAGGGACAATCGCTTACACTCGAGGAATTGTTGCCGGAGCAGCACTTCACTAAACCGCCGCCACGGTACACCGAAGCGAGTTTGGTCAAGAAGATGGAAGAAGAAGGCATTGGTCGTCCCAGTACGTACGCACCGACGATCAGTACTATTCAGCAACGGGGATACATTGAAAAGGAAGGAAAGCAACTCAAACCCACGGACATTGCTTTTCTCGTGACGGATCTCTTAACGGAGCATTTCAGTGATGTTGTCAACCTTGCTTTTACGGCGCAAATGGAGCAGTCACTTGATGATATTAGTCAGGGAGACAAAGAGTGGGTGCAATTCCTGCGTGAATTCTATCATCCGTTTCATCGGCTTATTGACGAGAAAACAAAGACGATTAAGAGGGAGGATATTAAGAAAGAGCGTATTCTTGGTGATGATCCGGAATCAGGGTTGCCGATTGTTGTTCTTCTCGGTCGTTTTGGTCCGTACGTGCAGGTTGGGGAAGTGGAGAAGGATGTAAAGGGAAAGAAGGTGAAGTGGGTGAGAGGTAGAAAAGGAAAAACAGCTTCGCTCCCCAAGATGATGTCGATGGATGATGTCACGTTGGAGCAAGCGTTATCTTTGCTCATGTTTCCACGGGAACTCGGGCTCTGGAGTAAGCAACAAATGGAAGTGCACCTCGGGCGCTACGGTCCGTATATCAAGTGTGGAGATGTCACGGTATCTCTTCCTAAAGAGAAAGATCCTGCTTTGGTGAATGCGGAAGAGGCAAAAATGCTCCTTGCAGACAAAAAGGAAGAAGAGAAGAAATCACGGGAGCCGTTGGCGACTCTTGGAAAAGATCCGGTGAGCGGTGGAGAGATTCTCGTGAAAACCGGTCGCTTCGGTCCGTATGTAACGGACGGGAAAACCAACGCGTCGCTGGGCAAGAAACTGAGTCCTGAAGAAGTTGATTTTGAGAAGGCAGTAGAGCTTCTTGCAAAGAAGCGCGAGAAGGGGCCGGGGAGGAGGTGGAAAGGTCTGGGGTAAGTTGTGTCTAAGCACCTCACCATGACACAGAAAAAATGCGCATCAGGATGACATATTTTTTGTATACTATTCACCATGTCCAAACATCCCCTCACGCGTTTAGAGTTTTTCTTTTTTGGCGGCCTTGTTGTTCTTCTTCTTGGTATTGCAGTGGCAGGGTGGAAGGCGAGCGAAGATTCGCCACTCCTGCGTAACGAAAAACGCCAGCAAGACATAGAGCGTATTCTTGACTCCCTGTACCAGTATGCAGTGGACCATCGAAGTTTGTTTCCTCAAGGGATCACGAGTGGAGCGCAGGAAATTTGTCAATTCGATGCGCTGGATTGCACGGGATTGGTTGATTTGTCTGACCTTGCTCCATACATTGCGGAAGCACATCTGCTCATCGATCCATTCGCTCTCGACAATCGCAGCACAGAATACCGCATTCAGAAAATGGAAGACGGGAAAGTGCGTGTCTCTGCTCCTAATGCGGAAATGGGAGAGGAGATTTTCGTAGAACGATGATATGTGTGACTCTTTGAAGGAGGGGGTCCATGGGGGAACCTTGGTTCATCCATGAATTCTGGCAGGGCGTGTTGGATGCTATCCGAACCCTTGGCGATCCGGCGCGGTCAATGTGGCATTCGGTTTTATGGTATTCCTGAAGATTTCCAGGAGTCCAAATAGCAAGCTCATAATCAACGGACCAAGGATGAAACCCGAGATTCCAAAGAAGGCAATTCCTCCGATGACTGCGAAGAAGACAAACATCGGATGCATCTTCATGCCTCGGCCAACGAGTAGCGGATGCAGGAAATTATCGATCAGCCCGACAGCGAATGCTCCCCAAAGGAGGAGGCCAACTGCAGAGAAATACTCTCCGGTCACAAATAAATAGATAATCACCGGTGCAAGAATGATGGAAGTGCCAACCGAAGGGATGAGTGCGCCTACACCTGCAATGCTTCCCAGCAGCACTGCGCTTGGGATGCCAAAAATAGCGAGCCCTATTCCGGTCACGATCCCCTGCAAAATGGCGATGATCAACGAACCGCGAATGACAGAATTCATGGCTTGCCGCAGACGGTCCAGTATCTTGCGGTCTTCGTCTTCTGCTAGGGGGCTGAGTTCGGTGAGAGCTTTGGTAAACGATTTGCCGTCACGGAGCATATAAAAATAGGCAACAATGCCTAAAAATATGAGCAGCACTGCACGCAGTGTTCCTGCAAAGAACGACTGCAGATTACTGGCAATCCAATTGAGAGCTTGTCCGGCATACCGGTTTAAATCGAACGAGACAGTAGCGGGTATGTATTGCTGAGCCAAGCCTTCGACCATGCCAATCACGTCCTTGAGGAATGATGCAGAATCTTCCCCTTGAAGTGCTCGATACACATCTGTGGCCTCTGTTGCGATCTGTATGCCAAAGAAGGTAAGAGGCACCAGCAGTAAGAGGATGGTAAGTGCCACCATACAAAACGCTGCGATTGTTTTGCGCTCCTTCAGCTTCGAAAGCAACACGTTGTAGATGGGATACAAAATCACTGCAGCAGTTGCTGCAATTGATAATGTGATGAGATACGGCTGCAAGATGAAAAAGACGAGCACTAGGACACCACTGAGGAGCAAGAGGAAGAAGGCTGTGCGTAGTTGTGTTTCTTGCATGTTGGTGAGTATAGCATGGTCCGGATGTATACAATCGGCCGACCTTTGCACAGCGAAGGCTGGCAGAGGGGACCGGACGTGATGATAGCACTTTGAATCCCAGAGGGCGTTTTTGAGGGGTGGGGTTCCAAGGACACGGGGGCGGACAGGTCGGGGTGAATGTGAGGGGGTAATCCGAACAATTCCGAACAGTACTGGGGTGGGTGAATTGGACAGAATTGGACAGTACTTCGGGGCTTCCAGACTCATACTGGACAACAGGAATTTCATCTGCCAAATGAGACAAATGGGACAGTACTCAGGGGGTGCGATTTTGTGTCTCATTTTTCGACTTTTCGCCTAGCCTTTGCGAAATGTTGCGGCATTGATGGAGACATACCCACTGTCCCATATGCATCCAATGTCGAGCCTCGCAGAACAAACACCGCAGACCATTCTTGATAGACCATCAACTCCATGGCATGGGGAACAAAAACCAGATCCAGAAGGTACCCGCTACTGCCTCTATGCCCGCAAGTCTTCCGAGGACGATGAGCGGCAAGCGCTCTCCATTGAATCGCAGGTGAAGGAGATGATGGAACTGGCAAAAAGAGAGAGGCTGAATATCACAGAAATCCGGAGAGAAAGTCACTCGGCAAAAGCGTCGAGCGGACGTCCTGTCTATAACCAGCTACTCAAGGATATCCGGCAAGGACTGTTCGGCGGAATTCTCACTTGGGCACCTGACAGGCTTTCGAGAAACGCCGGGGACTTGGGATCGCTTGTCGACATGATGGACCAGGGACTCTTGAAGGAAATCCGCACGCATGGCCAGCGGTTTACGAATAATCCGAATGAGAAGTTTCTCCTGATGATTCTCTGTTCGCAGGCGAAGCTGGAGAATGACAACCGCGGACTCAATGTGAAGCGGGGGCAGCGAGCGAGAGCCGAACAGGGATACCGCCCCTGCATCCCTCCCATTGGTTATCTCACGGAACGGAAGCTGGGTGAAACGAAGAGTCGCGTCGTCCCCGATCCCGTCCGTGCCCCTTTCATAAGGCAGCTCTACGAGAAGGTGGCATGCGAGCATCGCAGCGGAAGATTCCTCTATGACTGGATCCATGAGCAAGGCTTCCTTTCCCGAAACGGGAAGCGCCTCTCACTCAGTATGATCTTCACAATCCTCCATAACCCGTACTACACAGGACGCTTCGAGTATCCCGTCGGGGGCGGCAATTGGTATCAAGGGGATTACGAACCGCTGGTCAGCCAGCAACTCTTCGATGATGTGCAACGAGCACTGGAGCGGCCTGCCTTCCCCGAATGGGGTGCAAAGGAATTCGCTTTCACGCGGCTCCTGATCTGCGGCACTTGCGGATTGGGAATCACCGCCGATGAGAAGAAAAAGCAGCTCATGGATGGCTCCGTCAGCCGCCATGTCTACTACCGCTGTACGCATACGCGGAACCGGCACTGCAAGGAGCCGCCGATCAAGGAAGGGCCGTTGATCGAACAACTGATCGAGCTGCTCGACGGTCTCGATCTGAACGCCTCCGCCGTGAAGCGGAAGATCGATGATGAATTCGAGCGGTTCTCCCGCTTCGCGTCGGATGTACTGGGTATCACGGACAAACAGAAGGCGCAGAAAATCAATCAGAGGAAGTACGTCGAGTACCTGCTGAGGAATGGGACGATGGAGGAGAAGCGGCAGCTGCTTGGTGGGTTGAAGAATAAGCTGATCCTTAAAAGTGGATCGTTGTTATTCGATGATGGCATCATGCGCTGAAATATCTGACACTGAAATGCCAGCCCATTTCATATATTTATCCAGCGTATGCATCCCATCTTTTATGCGTGCTATAGAGTACGTAAATTCATCCGTAACCAGCGTGCTGCGGTCGGGCAACGGTAAATCGGCGCGCCCTCCGTCGACCATAACGAGCACTGCTTGTTCAAGCAGTGCTGTCCCGTAATAGACACCATAAAAATGACTGGCAGCTTTGGGGGAATCAAACTTATTTGCCCATTGCTCTTGAAAGTCCGGGATGTGGACTCCGTCGTCTCCATACGAGTGAACGATTCGCAGGTTTGGATCTTTCTTGAAAGCATAATTCATGGAGATCACCGTATCTGTTCGGGTCCAATCGGATTTGGGATCGGAGTGAATGATCACTGACTTCATTTCATCGATATCCATGTCTCGAATTGCTTTCGGCAAAGAGTTTTCTACAAATGTCATAGCGAGTTGTCCAACAGCAACCGCTGCTGCAGTAATTACTGTCCACGGCTCCCATGAGGCATCTCCTGTGCTGATCCAAATTATTGCAAAAGCCAGGCACAGCAGACTAGGAATGGTCAAACAAAGCTGAAAAACTTTTCTTTGCCTTCGGATGTACGCCAGCATTAACTGTGTAGTTATCATAACAAATCTTGGATACCGTCCTCCATTTAATTCGACTCATGTTTATCAAGCACTGATTGAAAGACTAAATCAATCGCTTTTATGCGTTCAACATACCAACTGAATACAAGGTATTTTTGTACAGGATTTAGTTTTTTAGAAAACTGAAAATCCTTGAAAAAATGCTCAGAACTCTCTTTAAGCATTTGATCAGAAGAGGACTTGAATTTCTTTATAAAATCTATCACGACAAGCATTTCAACCATTAAATCTGCCTCATTCTTTATTTTCCGATTATCTGCTACAAAAACAGATAGCAGTTGAAGCTTCGCATCTGACAAACCCCGAGCATCCAACATGCTGTAGACGTGAGACAAAAGCAAAAGCCGCTGCTCATTTTTGTCGAAAATTATATTACCGTCCACATCCCTTACCGGTTCTTTAGTAGTGTCCCGAACAAAAGCAAGATACATGCCAGAGGCCATTTCTTGAGGTGAAATTTTCATTATTGAAAGTAGAGAATAGAATTAACGAATGAGTTTAGGCCTCTCAATAAAGAGGCTAACGCAGAACACAACCGCCGTTCCCACATCAAGAAATTGCCAGATTGCACGTGTAAAATAAATCGGAGCGATTGGATTAAAAAGAATGGCAAGACTAATAAATATCCACATCCACACGGTCTTCTGTTTCTCGTATGCTTGGTATGCAGAATATGCAGCAGTACCACACACAATCCACCGAAGAAGCTGGTAATAGAAATATGGTAAATCAGCTACTGCAAAAAGGAGTGCTAAAACGACAAGTATCTTCACGATATCGAGAGGCCGATTTGTGGCGTTCTGATCAATCATGTTTTTTCAGAAGAGGCATCGTGCATGGATGTTGTGAGCGATTCCATTAGCCCAGTTGTCGCAGTCATATGGACTGTCCACCACTCTAAAACATCAAATGCATCTCGTGGAATCAGCTCTTCATATTCTATCTTTTGCGATTTATTTTGGCCGGAATCTCTAACTGTTCCGAGAAGCCGCGTGAAGGATATTACGGCTCGCTCCAAGATATAATTTGCTTCCGAAGGGCTCGAACCCAAGAAGTGCAACAGTCGGGTGAAATTCTCCTCATTCAGACGGGATATCTCATGATTATTTTCAAGGTAGTCACTGATAGTTTGATGAAACTGCATTTGGGTAAGAATTTTTTCAATATCGACTCCGACATCGATTTCTTTTGCGGAGACGATAACTGCTTTAGTGATGGCTATACCCAGTTCAGCGGCTCCTCTGTCTGAAAGTTTTTGTTTATTTGCAATGTGCAATATTATTAAAGATTGATGATATGCGAGTAGCTCAAAAGCAAGGTGGGGTATCAAAACATCTAAGCGTTTTTCTTTCGGGAGTAATTTCCCAATCGAAGACAATTCCTGCATTGCAAATGCCAAGAGCAAAGATGCAAGATGGCTATGAGTTGGGATTTTGCCTGAGTTTTCTGACGTTTTACCGAAGAAGTAATTTAGAATGCCCATAAAGAATCAGGAAGAGATAGTGACTCTGGACTTCACCAGCCTCTATGCCCCAAAGGCAAACAGGTTATGTGTCCAATGTGGCAGGCGCGGCCAGCCGTCGCCTTCGGGCTATGGCCGGCCGCTCGCAGATGACACATTCTGGAAACCGGTTGGTGGCTATTTCATTCTGGCAGGCGCTGTAGGGATCGAACCTACGACCTTCGGTTTTGGAGACCGACGCTCTACCAACTGAGCTAAGCGCCTATGCAAACATATTTTGTCCTGTTTTTGGATAAGGATCGAGCGGCAATTCCTTTACTACGGATTCTCAAGAGAATCCTAAGCAACTGAGCTAAGCGTCTATAACCCCTCTTATCTTACCTGTTCTCACAGGCGAATACAGAGCACTGGATTGGAAAGGTTGACTTTCTGGCTTACGGAAAGTATAAAGATAGGTCCAGTCGGCCTAGGCGGACTGGACCTGTGATCCTTTCCTTCCACCGAAAAGGAGGTGAGAGATGAGTGATGTCATACATCAAGAACGCACATTGCAAGCGCAGGATGTCTCGCCGGTACAGGTACTGGATTTGGGATACAGTCTGTACGTGGAAGAAGAGTCCGGGGATGGACCACTGAAAAGGAGCGCCAAGACGATCAACAGTTCGTTCGATGCGATTTCCGCGTGTTTCCCGCCCCAAACTCCGGAGGGGTTATACATGATACGGGTACGCATGGGGGCCTTGTCCCTCGCGCGTGGCATTGAGCGCAACAAGCGGCTTCTTCATGAGGAAGTTGAAACTGCGCGTCAGAAGAAGAATGACCTTATCAAGAACTCCGCGCGGAGCATTCGCGAGTGGGGGTGGCTCTTCGGGGCGTGGAAAAGCATTCTGCTTGGCGGCTTCGCGTATGCCATGGTCAATGCCATCATTATGTTGCCATTCATGAACGACAACATGCGTGGGGTACATCAGCAGTACGCCGCGCTGGCGACAGCCTTGGCGATTGCCATCGCAAGTAGC
>PFDS01000006.1:0-1036 GCA_002772605.1 Candidatus Peregrinibacteria bacterium CG10_big_fil_rev_8_21_14_0_10_49_16 | reverse complement strand
TACGATTGCCGAACGGGGATGGGAACAACTGACCGGACGTCAGCTACCGCTTCATGAGTCGATCATGGGGCATCGCATGCGTCATGCGATTGAACATCATGAGCCTCCCGCCGAGGCGACTCCGACTAACCACAAAACGAGTTCATAGAGGAAGGATCACAAGCCGGCGCAGCAATGCGCCGGTGATTTTGAGATACAAAAAAGAGAACCCGTCACCGCAGTGGGTGACGGGTCTGGTCGGATGGCTTCATCGATATTACTTGGCGTTGTATTCGATGAAGCCTTTGCCGCTGCGGGAGTTATAGAATCCGTAGACGTAGACGGTGTTGGGAACAGTTCGTCCCCAGAAGTTGAATTTGCAGCCGCTTCCGTCCTCTCGTTGAACCTGTGTGATGCGGACTGTGGCTGTGTTTCCACCTTCGAGGGTGAAGGTGACAGTCAGACTGTCACCTTCACCACTCAAGGCTTCGAGGAACTTTCCGGTGGTCACACCACCGGTGATCTGAGCAGTCGGGTTTTTGGTTTGCGGCATTCGCAAAACTCCTTCGAAAGATCGTAGTGTGGCAAAAACAACGACGTGCCACTCTCGCCGAGTATAAAATAAATTACTTTTATTAAAAAGTCAAGTATCTCCATACTCCTGAAGAGACAAGATTCTGCTATAATAAAAGGAAATGCCAATACGCATACCACATCCCCAAAACCGTTTTCGTCTCTTTCTTCTGGGAATGGGACTCTTGGTTGCGTTCTCGGCGGGTATGGGTGAAGGTGGCTCACATCTTCTTTCGACGGCCATTGGGGGGAATGATACGCATTCGGCAGAGGAGCGGCGTCTCAGAGAGCAGGAAGTGCGTCAAGCGCGGCTCCTGCAGGGAGTCCTCAATCGCAGAGAGGAAATTCTCCGGTATCAGTTGCGTGTTCTCGAGGAAGAACGTGCTCTGCAAGGAGAATTTGCCGTGGATGCAACGTGGCAGGAACTGCGCAGCGAACTCGTTGCTCTTCTTGAAGACGAACGGAAAGCAGAAGATCGTATTCG
>PFDS01000057.1:16680-19070 GCA_002772605.1 Candidatus Peregrinibacteria bacterium CG10_big_fil_rev_8_21_14_0_10_49_16 | reverse complement strand
ATTTCGAGTCGTGCGCTTTCGACCACTCAGCCATCCCTCCATCCCCAGTTCTACGTCCCTTCCTGCCAACTGGCAAGGTATTGCGCCTGCTCTGGCGTGAGCTCGTCAATGGAAATTCCCATTGCTTCCAGTTGCAGCTTCGCGATCGTATCATCAATGTTCGCGGGTAGGGTAACCACAGCATTGGGCAATGCTCCGCGATGCTGTACAAGATACTCGCAGGCCAGTGCCTGACCACAGAACGATAAACTCATCACTTCAGACGGATGCCCTTCGGCAGAGGCGAGATTCACCAACCGCCCTTCGCCGGCAAGATAGACCGTCTTGCCAGATCGCAGCACATACTCATCAAGGTAGTGACGCACGCGGCGCTTCGACGAAGCCTGTGTTTCCAGTGCCTTCACATCAATCTCGTTATCGAAGTGACCGGAGTTAGCAACTACCGCGCCATCACGCATCTTCTCCATGTGCTCCATGCTAATAACGTGCAAGTTTCCTGTGACCGTCACAAACAGATCTCCAACTGACGCTGCATCTTTCATCTTCATCACACGGTGTCCATCCATCGCAGCCTGCAGCGCACAGAAGGCATCGACTTCCGTCACAATAACCTGCGCACCCAGTCCCTTTGCACGCATGGCTACGCCCTTTCCACAACTTCCATATCCCAAAACCACGACAGTCTTCCCCGCAATGAGAAGATTCGTGGAACGGAGAATACCATCGAACGTTGACTGTCCCGTTCCGTAGTAATTATCCATCAGATGCTTTGTCTTGTTATCATTCACCGAAATCACCGGGTAGCAGAGCACACCCTCACGTGCCATCGACTGCAGACGAAGAATGCCCGTCGTCGTCTCTTCACATCCTCCGATAATTTCACCGAGAAGTTCTGGATGTTTCGTATGAATTTCTGTCACCAAGTCACACCCATCATCAATCGTAATATCCGGCTTCTGCCCAATCACATTCGTGAGATACGCATAGTAGTCCTCTTTCGTCTCCCCCTTGTACGCCCAGATGAAAACATTCTCTTCTTCTGCCAATGCTGCCGCGGTGTCATCCTGCGTACTTAAAGGGTTACACCCCGTAATAGCCACCCTCGCGCCGCCGGCAGTGAGCGTTCGTACGAGAACCCCAGTCTCCTTCGTCACATGCAATGCCATCCCAATGGTCAGCCCATCAAAAGGTCGCTCTTGGACAAAACGCTCCTTCACCTTCATGAGTGCACCCATACGCTTTTCCGCAATCTCCAGATTCATACGCCCCTGCGATGCAAGGGAGAAATCTTTGACGGCAGATGCTGTTTGAGAGGAAGTGAGAGTAGGCATAGAAAAAGCATAACATGTCTGAACAATGATTCACATGATGAACAGATTTGCATGATTCCATGTGAAAAATCACGCTAATTTTATAATCCTACAAATCAAGGTTCAGACAGATACAGTAACCGGCAACACTGGCAACTCCTTCCCATAGGTGATGGCCGCCCGATTGAGGACTTCGTTGAGATCGAGCGTATCCAGGAGTGTCCCCTGTTGTTCTACCACTTTAGAAGCAATGGCTGCTCCCAGTTTCGCCGAATCAGATAGAGGCCATCCGCCTATCATCCCTGTCAAAAATCCTGCACGGAATGCATCACCTGCACCCGTGGGATTCACCACATGTGCTGCTTTGCAAGCAGGCAACACTGTTTCACTTTCTGGCGTATAGATCGTGCATCCTTCACCACCATGGGTCACAACGACGTATTCTACTTCTTGTAACACGTCGTCGACAGATGCCTGTAGCAAATCTGCACATAAACTCCACTCATAAGCGTTCACGATAAACCCTGTAGCAAAATGGAGGGCACGTCGCATCTCATCCGGTCCCATACCAAGCATTCCCTGACCAGGATCAAAGAGACAAGGAATATGATACTGAGAACACCACTGCATTGCCTGCATCTGAATACGGGAATCACGCGGACTCACGATGGCATACCCAAGAGCATTACGGACATGCGAAAGATCTGGCCAGTCGCCTTTTGCATCTGCACCTGAGTGAAAAAAAGTAATTTGTCTCTCATCACTGTCCGTTGCAATAATGGCAGTTGGCGTCACATCATCATCACGCTGCTCAATACACGAAACATCGATGGAGTGCTTCGCCAAGTGATTGCAGTAGTCGCGGCCGTCGCGGCCCACTGTCCCAACTAGTAGTGGATTCTGCAAAAGTAGTTTCAAATTCCACGCAATATTGGCACCGTTTCCACCGAAATGCCTTTCATAGTGATGCGTTGTGAAAGACACCGACAACTGTTCCAGATTTACCTCTTTCAACCCCTGTTCAAACGAGCCTTCGTAATGAAGGAGGAGGTCGTAAGCGATAGAGCCGGTTATCAGGAT
>PFDS01000057.1:0-16670 GCA_002772605.1 Candidatus Peregrinibacteria bacterium CG10_big_fil_rev_8_21_14_0_10_49_16 | reverse complement strand
CTTTCCCTATACTCTTGTCATGCAAATCGCCATTATTGGCACCGGCTACGTGGGCTTGACGACCGCTGTCTGCTTTGCGGAATTCGGACATCAGGTCGTCGGCATGGATATCGATGAGAAGAAAATCACGATGATCAAGAGTGGCAAAAGCCCGATCTACGAACCGGGACTGGAAGAGATTCTTCAGAGAAACTTAGCAAGCGGCCGTCTGATTTTCACAACAAATCTTGCCGAAGCGATCGACGAATCATCCGTTGTCTTCAGTGCCGTTGGCACACCGCCCAATGAAGATTTCAGTGCCGACTTACGTATTGTGTACCACGTGTGTGAAGACGTCGCGCGTCTTGCCAACCATAATCTCGTCTTCGTCAATAAATCCACGGTTCCCATTGGGACAGGAAGCGAATGTGAAGCGCGCATGGCTGCCATCCTGCAGGAACGCGGCCTTCCCTACCACATTCCCGTTATCTCTAACCCGGAATTCCTTCGGGAAGGATGCGCTGTGTCTGACACGCTCAAACCAGATCGCGTTCTTGTCGGAATCAACAATAACCCCATTGCGAAAGATTTGATGGAAGAAATTTATCGGCCAGTGACGCGAACGGAGAATCCCATCATCTTCATGAACCGAGAAAGTGCGGAAATCGTGAAGTACGCAAGCAATGCCTTCCTCGCAACCAAGATCTCGTTCGTGAACATGCTATCTGAACTGTGCGAAGAGAAAGGTGCAAACATTCGCGATGTAGCAAAAGGGATGGGACTCGATCATCGCATTGGTCCACGTTTCCTCCATGCAGGAATTGGCTATGGAGGGAGTTGTTTCCCGAAGGATGTGAAAGCACTCATTGCTCTGAGTCGTCACACCGGCATTCCTATGCCCATCGTGGAAGCAACACACGAAATCAACGAAAGACAGAGGCAGCGCTTCTTTCAGAAACTTCTCAATGCACTCCCTGAGCACGCCACTGTCGCAGTATGGGGACTCTCCTTCAAACCGAAAACAGATGACATGCGTGATGCACCAAGTTGCGACCTCATTCCGCTACTACTCGAAGCAGGCCACACCATCCGTGTCTTTGACCCTGTGGCTATAGAAAATGCCAAAGCACGCTTCGGAGAGCGTATCCAGTACGGAACATCTGCACTCGACACTGCTACCGGAGCAGACGCGGTGATTGTTCTCACGGAGTGGGATGTCTTCCGTGGTATCAACACACAGGAACTGCGACACGTCATGCGAGGCACGCACCTCTTTGACGGACGCAACATCTACGAACCCAAAGATATTCAAAAAACAGGACTGACTTACCATGGCATCGGCATCAGCGAAGACCACTGCTACACTACCCCCGCCTTTCCCCATTCTCATGAACGAATCCCAGAATCAGCCATCCAGACAAATTGAACGCGTGGAAAAGACCATCGTCAAAACCGGCGGTTTTGCGCGTTTTCTTGCAACACTCTTCTTCGGAATATTGATCGGCGTCGGCATCGCTGCTTTCTTCAATTCCTGGTTGAGTGCAAAGGAAGATAAGAAACAGTTCAACGAACTTCAGAAGCAAGTTGAAGAACTGCACATGCAAATGGGAGCAGACCGTCTTCCCAAGCAGGAAACATGAATATTCTCCTCACAGGATCAGCAGGATTCATTGGGTTCCATACGGCGCAGGCTCTTCTGAAGCGTGGCGATACGGTCGTTGGATTGGATAACTTCAATCCCTACTATGATGCTACCCTGAAAGAAAAACGAAACGAGGCACTAGAACAGCACAAGAACTTCAAAATCATTCGCGGTGACATTAAAGACAGTGCAACACTTCAGAAAGCATTCGATCTCCTGAAAACAGACGACAAAGACTACGAAGTGGAAACACGCGTATGCCACTTGGCAGCGCAGGCAGGAGTGCGTCACTCAATCGAACATCCGAATGACTTCATTCAGGATAATATCCTCGGTTTCCATACTGTCATTGATCTCGCACGACAAAACGACGTTGGCGGACTCGTATACGCTTCCACCAGTGCCGTCTACGGCGATAACGAGAAAACACCTTTCAGCGAAACAGATGCCACCGATGACCAGGCATCTCTCTACGGTATGACGAAAAAAGCCAATGAATTGGAAGCGCGCGTCTACCACAAACGCTACGGACTGCACTCCACGGGCCTTCGTTTTTTTACCGTATACGGACCGTGGGGACGTCCAGATATGGCTCTGTTCCTCTTCACAGACTGGATTCTCAACAATCAACCTCTGCAAATCTTCGGAGAGGGAAAAATGCGCCGCGACTGGACGTACGTGGATGACATCGTTTCCGGCATCCTCAGCGCACTCGATAAGAATTTTCCCTGTGAGATTTTCAACCTTGGAGGCGGACACACAGAAGAACTCATGGATTTCGTGAAGATGATCGAAGAGTGCTGTGGAAAAGAAGCAGAGAAACAGTTCCTCCCCATGCAACCGGGAGACGTCGTGCAAACTGCAGCTGATATTGCAAAAGCGCAAAACCTCCTCGACTACGAACCCAGGACACGCATACAAGAAGGCATTCCAAAGTTCGTTGAGTGGTACCGGGAGTACTACAATCACTCCAAAATATGAATGAAGAAAATGTCAATACGACACTGATCCTCGGAGCAGGGCCGGCGGGAATGGCAGCAGCTATGGAACTGCATACGGCAGGAACAAGAGTGCACGTTATTGAAAAAGACACACAGGTGGGAGGTCTGGCAAAAACACTGACATTCAAAGAAGACGTAGGAGTATTTCGAACGGATATAGGACCACACCGTTTCTACAGCAAAAATCCCTACCTGTACAAATTCATCGAAAATCTCTTACAGGAGAAATGGCAGAAAGTACCACGTCTCACACGATTTTTCATCGGTGGGACATTCTATCACTACCCTATTCGCCTTGGAGATGTGCTGAAGAAAATCGGCCTCTGGAATGCCTGTCGCATTCTCTGGGACTACTTGTGTGAACGCACGCGAAAGTACGTTCACCCACGAACAGTACACTCATTTGAAGATTATGTTGTCTCCACGTTCGGTCGAACGTTAGCGGAGTTTAATATGCTCAACTACACAGAGAAGATCTGGGGCATACCCTGCAACCAAATCAGTATTGACTGGGCCGTGCAGCGCATCGGAAACTTAAGTGTCGTCGCTACGATCAAAAAAATGTTTATCAAGCGCGGCGGACCCAAATCTCTCGTCGACACATTCTACTACCCTTCAGAGGGAACAGGACTCATTTACGAAGCTATTAAGGAAAAACTGCTAACTGGAAACCAGCAGCTGTCTCTCGAAAGTGAACCTGTCACAATCGAACATGCAAACGGTGCTGTGACTCAAGTCACCATTCGCACACCACAAGGAGCCAAACTCATACGGCCTGCGTATGTTGTAAACTCCATTCCTCTCACGCGTTGTATACAACTCTTCTCTCCTACTCCGCCAGAGCACGTCATTCGTGCTGCACAGTCGCTGCGTTTTCGCTCACAAGTATACCTATTCCTGACGGTCAACAAGCCATCAATCACTACAGATAACTGGATCTACTTCCCCGACAAAGATATCCCCTTCGGACGCATCAGTGAAATGCGCAATTTCAGTTCGCACATGTGTCCGAATGGCATGACATCTCTTTTCGTGGAATTTTTCTGCTTCAAGGGAGATACAATCTGGAATGCATCGAAAGAGGAACTGTTCGAGATGTCCATCGATACATTCGAGAAGATACACTTCTTCACTCGACAGGATGTTCTCAACATCCATCTTCTGAAAAAAGAACATGTGTACCCCATCTACGACCTGCACTACGCAAAGCATGTGCAAACCGTCTTGGAATGGACAGATAGTTTCTCCAACTTCTACACCATCGGACGCCCGGGACGTTTTCGCTACACCAACCAAGATCACTCCCTTGAAATGGGCATTCATGCGGCAGCATGCATCTTGAACAAACAGAAGTGGCAAGATACGTTTGGGAAAGAAGATGAGTACCTCGAACAAGGGCATATCCCAGAAACAACCACTAACGAGACATCCACACCTCCACAGAAAGACCGGGGACCTGTCGCCACGAGTTCGGGATCTGGTCGCAGGGATTCAGACAGATGATAGTAGCGGCACTGTCCAGAAACTCCGGTGTATACTTTCGGACCGGCCACGCGCTTTCATACTGCCACTGGTGACCAAAGGACCCCTGAATCAGTATCTCTCCAGAAAGCGACGTTTCTTCCAAACGCTGAAAAACCATACGCGCAGTACTCGGAGAAAGCACGGGAGGAAGAAGCCACACTGTCATAGCAGTGACACTAACGAGTACTGCGTATGAAGGAACAAGTGGCAACGTCTGCCAACGTTGTAGGAGAAGAATACTGCCTCCGACAAAGAGCGGAAGAAAAAGTATGTCGTAGTAGTCACGAAAAGAAATGAAGATGAAAAATCCCACAAGAAACAGGCTTCCCAAAAACCCCCAATGACGATGACGCACCATGCCTGCGAGTCCCAGCACCGAAAGAACTATGCTTCCTCCCGTGAACAACGTTCGCAGTAAAAAGTAGAACCACCACCAAAGGGGAATATCGGTGTTTTCTGTGCCGGCATTCACAAAACTCGCAAGAATGAGAGGGTTCGTGAGAGCGTAAAGAAACACGAGCCCTATGGGAATACATCCGTACACCACAACGTCAACAAGAGAACGGCGGTGAAAAAACAGAAGAAGGAAAACAAGGGGCATGTAGAGCACTGCCTGGTACGCAGTATAAAGGGAAACCAACCACAGGGTTCCAAGGAAGAAAGCAAACAGAGGCTTCTGATGCCACTCAGGACGAAAGAAGAGCCAGACGAAGAGCAGCCCCTGTATCGCCGTCAGCGGCGACATGATGATGGCACCGCCCCAGAGAACCGTACTCGCGGCAAAGAGCCACCCTGCACACAGAAACAGTCTCAATCGTCGAGGAAGTGTCCTCGCTGCATCCCACACAAACCACGCAGCATGCACCAGCAACGTTGCAAACAGAATACGCCAAACCCATTCCTGAGCCACCCATCCATCAGAAAGATGAAGCACCCATCGTACAAGAGGAGGTTGAGGATAGGGAATATTGAGTAAGTACTTCGCTTCATCCGTGAGCACCCCGCCAATGGACTGGACCCACGCAAGCACGCTTGCATAACACTGCAGGCCAAAAGCTACAAGAGCGTAGCTACGTACACGTCTGTAATCCATCGGAATAGAAAAAATCGTAACACTGAGTATGATCTTCTCCACGCCCATGACGTCGATACAGGAAACGGAATCCATCCCTGCGTACATGCCGCAATGCGACATCCGACATCAACCATCCTTTTCCTTCAGTTATACTCTCCAGAGACTGCCGTACCTGTTGACGTACACCCGCATCCAAGTACAGGAGATGCAGATTCCATGCGCGGATGCCGAGCAGAACACACAGAACTGCACTGAAACAGACAAATACAATATGCCATGCACTGCGTCTCCAGAGCAGTGAAAGCATTTGTCTAAAGAACTGCGTCTGAACACATGCGTTGAGTTTGCTGGACCCCCGTGTACGTAGTCGAAAGATCAGCGGTATTTCCTGCACACGTGAACGACGCGGCATTGTTCCCAGGATTTCCAACAAAATTTTAAATCCACGCGGACGAAGTTTATCACGGATATCGGCGAAGACGGGCCGCGATACAGCAAAGTATCCACTCATAGGGTCACGTACGCGATTCGTGCATACAAGCCACGCGCATGCTGTTGCAACGAAACTGGCAAAATGTCGTGCGTGCGCCCACCCCTCTACGCTCCCTCCAGAGACATATCGCGAACCAATAGCGATGTCCGCTCCGGACTGAATAGCTGCATACAAACGAGGCAGCAATGCAGGATCGTGCTGACCGTCGCTATCCATCACTGCAAGTACGTCCCCCTGGGCCGCAGAAAACCCCTCCACCACCGCAGAGGATAATCCCCGCCGACCCATACGTCGCAAAACGCGCACGTACGGACGGTTTTCCGAGAGCGTTTCGGCGAGTTCCCACGTCCTATCCGGAGAATCGTCATCCACAATGATCACTTCAAAAGGAGTACCATGCAGGGCAGTCTCAATTTCTTCGAGAAGCTCCGGCAGGCTTTCTGCTTCGTTGAATGTGGGCAAAATAAGTGAAAGCACGAAAACAGTATATCCTAGCCCTAACCCTAGCCCTAACCCTGGATCATCCCTATACTGACCTCTCATGCGCATCATTGTTACCGGCTCCTCCGGCACCATTGGCACACGCCTCTGCGAAACACTTCTCGCAGAAGGCCACGACGTCCACGGTCTCGACTGGGTACCCAATAAATGGAATGCGGATATCCAGCGTATTACTACAGAAATGGATCTCCGCAACTGGGGCCAGATCGATGCCGCCAGAAGTGGATTGCAGGCAGACCTTCTGATCCACCTGGCAGCCAACGCACGCGTCTATGAACTCGTCGAACACCCTGACCGCGCACGTGACAATATCCTCACCACATTCAACGCCCTCGAACTTGCGAGACAGAATGCCATTCCACGCTTTCTGTTTGCTTCCTCACGTGAAGTCTATGGCAATGTACACGCGGAAGTGTACGCGGAAGATATGGCAGACATCGATGAGTGCGAGAGTCCGTATACCGCCAGTAAAATGGCGGGAGAAGCCTTAGTACAATCCTACCGTCGCTGCTATAACCTCGAAACCATCATCACGCGCTTCAGTAACGTGTACGGCATGTATGATGACTCCAACCGCGTGATTCCGCTCTTCATACGACAGGCCCAATCCAATGAACCAATGACAGTATTCGGCAAAGACAAGTATCTCGACTTCACCTACATCGATGACACGGTGCATGGCATTATGCTCTGTGTTGAGAAGTTCGACACAGTGAAAAACTGTATCTATAACATCGCTTTTGGAAAAGGAAACTCCATTGTGCGCCTTGCAGAAACGGTCAAAGAACAACTACACAGTTCTTCACCCATAGCCATCAGCATAATGCGTACGGGAGAAATCACACGGTACGTTGCAGATATTACAAAAGCACGACGTGTGCTGGGGTATAATCCGCGAACGCCATTTGATGAAGGAGTCAAAAAAACCATTCAATGGTACAGTGAACACCTCTCTCATGATCGATCACTCGCAGGACCCAAAGCAGGCTAGAGAAGTGTACGACACGTACTGGGAATCGACCGAAGATTCGTATCCCCACTACCCTACGATTCGTCATCGGAAGAGATGTATTGTGAACGAGATACGGAAATTTCTTCGACAGGCTGATGGTGACACATCTATCTTTGACTTCGGCTGCGGTGAAGCTTCACTCCTCACCAGCATCCAGCACACATTCTCCATTCTTCCAGAAAACCTTGCCGGTAATGACATTTCCGCACTTGCCGTCAAACGCGCACAGGAAAAAATTCCCGAAGGAACGTTCTTTCACAGTGCATTTCCTGAGACCAGTCAGACATACTCTATCATTATTTGCAGCGAAGTCATTGAACATACGACTGAGTACGCCAAAATTCTCCAGTGGATCTTTCACCATCTGAGCGCAAACGGCCTCCTTATTCTCACAACTCAATCCGGCCGTATCCACGCCTCTGACCGCTACACACACCATACTCAACATTTCAAAAAACCCACCCTCGACGCACTCCTGAGAAAGATTGGCTTCACTATTCAGTCATCCTCGCTCTGGGGCTGGCCGTTCTTTACTATGCAGAAGTACCTCACCAACCTCAATTTCGACCATATTCGTGACCAATACCTCGAAGGAAGCATTTCTTCACGTAAAAAAATCGTATTTGATACCGCTTATGCAGCTTACAAACTCCACGACCTCATCCCCTTCGGGCCTCAAATCTATATCACAGCGAAAAAGTAATCCGTTGCGAAGTGTGGGTCTCGTGGGTCCCACACTGGAGCAACACAATTAAGGGAAGAGGATGCTCCTGAAGGAGAAACCGCAGGTGTCTCCTTCAGGATTTTGTCTCGTGATACACCCTTTCCGCATTCACCTCCCAGAGATTGGAATCGTCCGTACGACCTTCGATGATATTATCAACCGCCGTCATTGCCGTGAGCATACTGTGGTCCTGATTGTTGTACCGGTGCATACCGTTGCGACCAATAAGAAACATATTTGGGATGGTGTTCACATACGTGCGAATGATGTCCATACGATCGTAGGTTCCAAAGTACGCCGGATAGGTCTTGGGCATGCGTAGTACACAACCGTCTACGACATCGGCACGGTCGATGAAGCCGATCTTCTCCATTTCCGCAATTCCCAACTCTTTCATTTCCTCATCAGAAAGGTTCCAAATCTCGTCACCTTCATCGACAAAATATTCCAAGCCAACCCATATCTTCTCTCTATCTTCAACCAAGTACGGACTCCAGTTGTTAAATACTTGTACGCGCCCCACCTTCACATCTCCTTCTTGGACGTACACCCAGTTGTCAGGAATGGCTCTGTTTGGTTCTTTCTTCCCTTCCTTCACATGCAGTTTTGTCAACAGAAGTCCTACAGTAATAAAATCCCGATACACCAACCCTTCGGCGACCTCACACACGTCCGAAGGCGGAGCCGGCTGCACCATCTTCATAAGATGCTTCATAGGCATCGTGGAAAAGAAGTAGTCACAATCCACGCTGCGCTCCTCTCCCGTATGCATATCTTTCATGGTGACAGATGTGACAGCCCCACTTTCAAGTTGCACACCGGAAACCAGCGTATGCATATGTATTTCTCCTCCCATACCAGCAATCTTCCTTGCTACGAGTTCCCACATCTGCCCCGGCCCGAATTTGGGATAGTAGAACCGCGTAATCAAACTCGTCTCACGCTCCTGCTGCGATTTTTGAAAATCACTGCTCAGAAGATCTTTCACAGCATGAGAGACCGCACGTTTCAGAGAAAGTCCTTTGATGCGCTGCGCTCCCCAGTCCGCTTTAATGTCGCTGCACTTCACCCCCCAGACCTTCTCCGTGTAATCCTTGAAGAAGGTTTCATACAGCCTGCGTCCGAAACGATTGACGAAAAACCCATCCAGATACGTCTCGTCTTTCTCAGGAAACACTTGAGATTTCATGTAGCTAAGTCCTATGAAAAATGTATTCCAAAGCCCTAAACGTTTTGCCACTGTAAACGTAATAGCAATCGGATATGGGAAGAAATTCCGCCGATAGAAAATACGCGATAGACGCGGCCGTTGTAGCATGACTTCGTCAGTGAACTCAGGATCTGGACCACCTTCCGCGTAATCCACTTCATGATCTTTCACGTGTGTATCGGCGGCCGGAGCACCCTGAAGCGGCATAACATCGAACCACCAGTCCATAACGCGCCCGCTCTTACTGAAGAACCGATGGCCGCCAATATCAATGCGGTTCCCTTTGTAGTTGTACGTCTGGGCAATGCCGCCAATTGCATCGGTAGTTTCACAGACAATCGGATGAATGTCCGTGCGTTTCAGAAGTTCATATGCAGCAGTGAGTCCTGCTGGGCCTGCGCCTGCAATAATAGCCACTTTTTTCGACACAGATGCAGTCTATCACACCGCCCCCTCATCCACCTCTCCTACCCTCTTAAACACAAACCCATGAGAGAGGGAGTAATTCCAAAAAGCCACTATTGCAATGGCAAACGCTTTTGACAGCATGTAGTGAATACCTGACCAGAAGAGAAATGAAGCAATCCCCACGTTACACGTAAACCCTATTCCATAGACAAGAAGGAATTTGAGAAACTGTTGTCCATGTCTTTTTTCGTGATTGTTAAATGTGAAGTACTTATTGGAGAAGAACACGACAATAAGTGCGAGACTCGTTGAACCGATATATCCAATGTAGGGAGTGACGCCCAGAATCTGTACCAGAAGAAACAATATCGAGAAATCTATCGATGCACCAATGCCGCCACAGACCGCGAAACGCATGCCTTGAAAGACATGTTTGTGAATGCAGGGATTGTGGAAAAGGAATTTCATAGGAAAAAGCAATCAAACCCTTATCGCGCCCCCTAACTGTACCCCTACTTTCTGACAATCTGCCTCCAACATAAGTTTCGCTAGTTCCTCCACAGTCGTCTTCGGAACCCACCCAAGCACATGACTGGCCTTCGATGCGTCACCAACGAGAAAGTCCACTTCTGCAGGGCGATAGTAGTGACGATCGACCTTCACAATCACTTTTCCTGAATGTCTATCAACGTAGTGTTCACCTTCACCTTCTCCCCGCCGCTCATACCGAATACCGGCATATCCCAAACACAATTCTAAAAACTCGCGAACAGATGCGGTACGCCCTGTCGCAATCACGAAGTCTTCCGGTCGTTCCTGTTGCAACATCAACCACATCGCTTCGACGTACTCTTTCGCATACCCCCAGTCTCGCTTCGCATCCAGGTTCCCGATATGCATACACTCCAGCTGTCCTGATAAAATCTGCGCAAGGCTCAGTGTAATTTTTCGCGTCACAAAGTTCTCTCCGCGGCGGGGGGACTCATGGTTAAACAGGATGCCATTCACTGCAAACATGCCATAACTTTCACGATAATTCCGCGTGAGGTAGAAAGCATAGGCCTTTGCGCAGGCATACGGACTGCGCGGATAAAATGGCGTCTCTTCATTCTGCGGAATGTGAGTGGCCTTTCCGTAGAGCTCACTCGAACTCGCTTGGTAAAATTTTGCATCAATACCACTGGTACGAAGCGCTTCCAGGAAACGCGTCGTTCCCAGTCCCGTCACATCACCCGTGTACTCCGGCGTATCAAAACTGATACCGACATGACTCTGCGCGGCAAGATGAAAGATCTCATTCGGACATACCTTGTGCAAAATACGAATGAGGGAGTTACTGTCACACACATCTCCGTAGTGCAGATCAATGGGAAGAGCAGGTGTATTGACATCAGAAAACAGATGATCAATGCGACTGCGGTTGAAGGTGGACGCGCGACGCACAATACCATGTACTTCATACCCCTTTTCCAGGAGGAGTTCCGCAAGATAAGAACCATCCTGACCTGTAATACCGGTGATTAATGCACGTTTTTGCATAGAATGAGCCTCCACGATAGCAGAGTGATACTTCTGATACCAGACCAAATTTTTTTATAATTTGCAATGCAGTACAGGAGGAAGGCAATGTCAACTGCAGCGGGAATGAGAAAAAACCACCACCCCAACTGGAAGACTTCCCCGTGATTGAGGTGGAAGTAGAACCACTGAAAGTGCAGCGTGAGGAGGACAACCGGCAGCCAGAGCGGATGCTTCTTGAGAAGAGGAAGCGCGGCAAGGATCAGAAAGAACACTCCCGTCTCCATGTAGAAATGATCCATATGGTCAAGCATAACGTTCAGTCCGATGCCAATGATGGCTCCGAGTCCCAATGCGAGAGGAAAGAGCCTGTTACGAAAGTGTGCGCGAGGAGAAAACAGTGTGAAGAGGCCAAGCATCGTCAGTATCGGCGTTGTCTGGAGCATATTTCCGTGTCCCGTCCGTGCAGGCTCAACGAAATAATAGTTGTGTATGGAAAAAAGAATCTGCACACCGTGCATGAAGTTCAAAAACATCCGCTTCGGTCCCTGCCAAATACTCAATACCGTCTGTTCCTGGTGTACACCGACATTGATACCACCCGTCTGGAACAGTTGAATGATAACGTAGAGAGCGGAGAGACCAAGACCCAAAGCAATAGTTGTATAACAAGAAAAACGGCCACCCTTTCCTTTTGGCCACACTGCTAAAATCAACGGACCCAATGCCACGGCAAAGGGCAACGACGTAATCGCAAACGCCCACGGTACGCAGGTCCACCATCGTCCTCTGACCGCCCCGATAATCGTCAGAAAAAAGAGAAGGTTGTAGATCGCCACCATCCATCCACGAAGTGCGGAGAACGACAGAAAAGGCATAAGCGCAATGATCGACGCAAAGAGAATGCCCTCCCACACACCATCCCCCCCTTCCTGAGAACGAAAGAGCTCACGAGCAGCAACGAAAGCAAAGAGCGGAAGAAGGATCCCTGCCGCCATTTGCATGTGAATTTGCGTCATCGGCGACTCTGTCAGCCAATACCACGGTACCGACAAGATATTCATCCCGTGGAACCCCGGAATCGAGAGATCTAACGTCCCGCCCGCAAGCATCTCGATGAACTTCTGATAGTAGAAGTAATCGTCATTCGGCATAGGGGCGGCAAGCAGCATGACCAGCCCTGTCACCGCCACGACAAGGAGGATATATCCCCAGGAAAGCCAGTAATGTGGCTGAAAAAGACCCTTTTTCACAAGTACTGCCAGTATAGCAGGATATCGCTATACTGGTGCACCCATGGAAAAACCCGCCCTCTGCATTGTCGGTCTGGGGTATGTTGGCCTACCTCTGGCCCATGCCTTCGCCATGAAACAGTACCCTGTGTACGGTTTTGATATTTCAAAAAAAAGAATTCAAGAGTTACAACAGGGAAGGGACGTCACGGAAGAACTCACTCACGCAGAACTCGCACAAGCACAGATAACGTTCAGTGTCGACCCACAGGTCATCAGTCAGACAGACATCATCATTCTCGCAATTCCCACTCCTGTAGATAGTGAGAACAGACCCGATCTCTCCATGCTGGAAGCCGCAAGCCGCACCGTTGGAGAGAACATGCGCAATGGTGCCATCGTCGTCTACGAATCCACCGTCTATCCGGGAGTAACCGAAGAAGTGTGCGGACCCATTCTAGAGAAAGCATCTGGACTCACTTGTGGACAAGACTTTACTCTTGGGTACTCACCGGAACGCATTAATCCAGGAAGTCGCAGAGGGGCCGCACATGCCGCAGATCAAAACCGCACGCTGGCAAACATTGTGAAAGTTGTTGGAGCACAAGACGAAAAAACACTCAGGGTTCTCGTTGAGCTCTACGCATCTGTTGTGACTGCCGGCGTTCACCCCACCAGTTCTATCAAAGTGGCCGAAATGGCAAAAGCTATCGAGAATGCACAACGCGATCTCAACATCGCCTACATCAATGAAGTTGCGATGCTCTGTAACCGCATCGGCATTTCGACCAAAGAAGTGATTGAAGCCGCAGGGACGAAATGGAACTTCCTGAAATTCACCCCCGGGCTCGTCGGCGGGCACTGCATCGGCGTCGATCCGTATTATCTTGTGGAAAAAGCGAAACACTTCGACATGCAGACACATGTGATTACTGCGGGTCGCCGTGTGAATGATGACATGGGACACTTCGTTGCAGAACAAATCATCGCATCACTTGGTAAAGCACCGGCCGAATCACACATCCTCGTTCTCGGATTAACGTTTAAGGAAAATATGCCTGATACCAGAAACAGCCGCTCTCGCGATGTCATAGGCCACCTGCATGCTGCCGGTTGCACTGTGGAAGTCCATGACCCATATCTGAGCGAAGAGACCATCCGTTCCATGAACCTCATACCCGGATCTCTGCATGCTCCCTACGATGCCGTCGTCCTCCTCGTCATGCACAGTGAATACCTCCAAAATGACGGAGAGTTTGTCCTCTCTGCAACGAAAGAAGAAGGACTAGTATACGACCTGAAGTCGGTATTGGATCGAGAAAATGTGGAAAGACAAGGAAAAAGGTACATGGCACTGTAATAAAAGAAAAATGTCCGAACGAGTGGGTCTCGTGGGCCCCGCTCGTGCAGGACACCGTTTTAAGGGAAGGGGGCCCGTGGGGGAAACCTACGGTTTCCCCCACGCTCTAAAATTCCACCTGATGCTTTGCATCAAACAACTCCGCATCCTCCACCCCTTGTTCTTTGCGCAATGCCTCCAAAATAGGAAGTGATGTCGTGCCACGACGCGGGCGAACGCCATAGGTGAATTCCATACGATCTCCATGCGCATGTGCACTGAGGAGACGATACGTGTCAGAAAGTTTTGCAAGTTGGGCTTCATACGCTGCCGTATTCAATGTGCCGGCGCCGCCGTTACACATGAGACGCAGAATGCTTTCATGTGTACTGGTCATACCGAAATTCATCCATGTGAGTAGCAGAATCACCGCACAGACCAGAACTGTTGTCAGTACTGCTAACCAGTACATCTGCGCCCCCATTGCCAAACCAACGGCAAGCACAAAGAGAATGTACGCCATGTCTTTCGGATCTTTCACAGCCGTACGAAAACGAATCAGGGAAAATGCACCGAGAATTCCAATTGCACGCAGAAGGCTGCCACTCGCCACCATCATCACTACGGATCCCAATATGCCAAGAAGGACGAGAGAGAATTGAAACGACTGTGAGTAACTGAGTCCCCGATGTGTACCGCGGTAAACCAACGCAATCAGAAAAGCCAATACCAAACTGCCCACAAGAGCAATGAGCATGGTTACGGGGTCAAGACCAATCACAGTGCCGACATCAGGGATGACAGGTTGCATGGGAAGAAGTTTAGTACAAGTGGAACATTAACAAAACCCCATATATCTCCTGTCAAAAGGCTGCTCTGTGCCGAAGAGAAATGGCTGTAACGCCGAAACAACCATCGCATACTTGGAGTACGCCGTCCGCACGAGCTGCATCTCCTGAATGACCTCGTGAAACCATGCAGGAATCGCGTGATTACACTTAAGCTCCAGAACACAATATCTGCTCACGCAGGAACGAAATGCCTGCGCACCGAAAAGATGCGGCGGATACCATACCCCCTGTAACTCACAGTCAAGCGTGATGCGAAATTTGCGATCATGCTTCCCGACAAACGGCATGCGCTCATAGCGAACCAGGGCCGTCGGTTGCAGGTTATACCAACCGCGTAGAAGTTCTGCTTCGGCTGTCACCTCTTCTTTGGCTTCCACACGCTTGAGAATATGTCCAAGAAGATGCGGCATGGGATGCTTCTGCGATAGATGCCCTACAGAAAGAGAGAGGCGATCTTTGGACACCACAAAATCATGTCGCCTCTTGATTTCAAGAAATGAAGAAACATCTTCCGAAAACTCACTTGCATACGTACGCAACCGCAGTTTTCTGCGGGACAGAACCCCTGCATCCTTCTCGCGCAGAGAGTGGTAATCCGCGGAATCAAAATACAAGGAAAGTACAGGATAGCGCGTATGTCCCTTCCCCTCAGATAGCAAATACGGATCAACCTGTACATACGGCCAGACCCGCTCAATGAATTGATGGACGTAACGTGTTGGGAGAATGTACTTCAATTCGATACGACGAAAATGGAGTGGAGACTGCCGTTGTTGTTTGGAACGTAATGCGATCATTTCTCAAGAGTGATAGTGGAACCGTTCTGACTCTCCTGCTGTTCTCTGTTCCCCTCAAAATGACTGTGACGCACAGTAACAGTGGACGGACCGAAAATAGGTTTTTTGATATACGCACCGACAGCAACATCGTTTTCCATAAATATTGCTCCTTCCACGTCGACAACAGATGCATCCTTGACGGCAATACCGTAGTGACAACCGGTCAGCTCCACATCGCGTATGCGCAGAGAAGAGTGTTCTCCGACACTGATGCACTTATCGCCAAACCCTTCGATACGCAGGTTGCGTACGTCAATCTCCGACCAGGAGAGGTCCACTCCATCACCGTTACTGTCCAGTCCCTTATCGCTAATGATAAACGTACTGTCTTCGAGTACTCCCGAAGGTGCCGCGTCTATATCCAACGCATCCGCATAGGAGTTCTCAAAATGTAGCCGCACAAGATCGACCGGAACGTATTTGATATTCAACGCATCGTCCCCATGAGAATTGCGGAAGATGCTGTCGCGAACAGTCACAGGACTGTTATGAAATGCCAGCATGCCTGAGGCGAACATGTCATTAAGGAACATTTGTCCGCCACCGTTAAACTCTGCCCACTGCACCTCGCTCTTCTCCCGGGCATTTGCCACAACAAACGAACCCCAGGGATGCTCTGTAAGAGGTTCGACATAGACAGGATTTCCTTCTGAACCCTGAATGATGACCGGAGCATACGAGAGAAGCGACACGCCGCTCCCCATACGCATACGCGTGCCCGGAAGAATCTCTACACGCGTCACACTCGACGGAATAATAATATGTTCGGCAAACCGGTGAGATCCCGCTAAACCTATGCCGCCACTCTCTGTAGGGAAGAACTGCGGATAACGCCGCAAAAATACTTCACGACTCGCATACGCAAGAGGCAGATGCTCAAATGTTCGGTCATCGATGATGATTTCGTTGAGAACATCGGCCTTTTTGCCTGTCACCGCATTGCGCATACGCAAGTTCAACGGAAAATCCGCATCGGTAAGAGCGGCATCTCCGCGAATACGTACAAGGAAAAATGTATATCGCGTATGTGGAGCTGCTTTCACCACCTCTCCTTCACCGATCACCGGATCACCCGGCGCGAGGAGAGAAAGCAGTTCATCGGTTGTTTGAATTTCCCGTCGCCCCTCTTTATCCGTCTTCTCGCCCAAGGCAAGCAGCACTGCCGTATCACCGTCATCCCACATCCCATCACCATCATCACGCAGAAGCTGCACATCACCACGCTCGACGGCTTCAATAAGATCGTCGGACCCGTAGAATCCCGCAAAACGTACGGGGCTGATCCCCCTGACCGTTCCTTCAATAGTTGCCAGAAGACCGCT
>PFDS01000002.1:3495-6925 GCA_002772605.1 Candidatus Peregrinibacteria bacterium CG10_big_fil_rev_8_21_14_0_10_49_16 | reverse complement strand
CTCCTCCCTATCTTTCTCCTGACCGCCTGTGCTGCGAATGTTTCGCAACAAGATTCGGCGGCAGATGCCACCGGCACAGTTACCATTGATGGATCCAGTACGGTGTTCCCCATTACCGAAGCCATGGCTGAAGAGTTTCAGAAAGCCAATCCCGACAGTAAAGTCGTCGTAGGTATTTCGGGAACAGGTGGCGGTTTTAAACGTTTCTGCCGCGGTGAAACGCATGTGAACGATGCCTCACGCACCATCAAGTCTTCGGAAAAAGAACTCTGCACGGAAAACGGCATAACACCTATAGAGTTCCCTGTCGCCTTCGACGGTATTGCTGTCATGGTCCATCCATCCAATGACTGGGTGGATTACTTCACTGTTGCAGAACTGAAAACAATCTGGGAACCCCCTGCCGAAGACACCGTCACGCACTGGAACCAGATTCGTCCCGAGTGGCCCGATGAACCGATCAGTCTCTACGGGCCAGGAGTAGATTCCGGTACGTACGATTACTTCACAGATGTCGTCGTGGGTGAAGAAGGTGCAAGCCGCGGGGACTTTGTTGCCAGCGAAGACGATAACGTTCTGGTGCAGGGAGTTGCATCCGATAAGAACAGCCTTGGATTCTTCGGCTACGCGTACTACATTGAAAATGCCGACCGTTTGAAACTTGTTCCCATTAAGGAAACAGAAGATGCTAATGCCATTGCTCCTGCCCCGGATACAATTAACGATGGGTCGTACACGCCACTCTCCCGTCTCATCTTCATTTACGTAAGCAAAACTGCACTCGATGATCCGACGGTCTCCGCCTTTGTCGACTTCTACATCAATCCGGACAATGCCTCTGCTCTCGTCAGTGAAGTAGGCTACGTCCCTCTCCCCACAGACGACTACCGTCAATTGCGTGAGCGTCTCGAAGAGTAACGAGCGGCTTATTCAATGGACATTCGCACTCTGTGGTGCGGTGTCCATTTTTGTGACTCTGGGCATCTTTGCCGTGCTGTTCTGGGAAACATTTCACTTCTTTCAGGAAGTTCCCTTGGGGGCATTTCTATTCGGCACAAAGTGGACACCGCTCTTTGTACAGAAACAGTTCGGTATCCTTCCTCTCATCAGCGGAACGCTCCTCATTGCACTCATTGCTATGATCATAGCACTTCCTCTGGGGATCAGTATTGCCATCTTTCTACGTGAGTATGCATCTTCGCACCTGCGCCGTACGCTAAAGCCCATTCTTGAAATCCTTGCGGGCATTCCGACAATCGTCTACGGCTACTTTGCCCTCCTGACTGTCACGCCATTTCTCCAGAAGGTCATTCCTGAGCTCGCAGGGTTTAATGCACTTTCACCAGGTATCGTGATGGGGATCATGATTCTTCCTCTTAGTGTTTCACTGAGCGACGATGCCATTCATGCCGTACCAGAACACCTGCGTATGGGCGCCTATGCGCTCGGAGCCAAACGCCTGGAAGTGGTGTTCCGTGTGGTCCTTCCTGCCGCCATGTCCGGCATCGTTTCTGCCGGAATCCTTTCCATTTCTCGAGCTATTGGCGAAACCATGCTCGTAACGATCGCAGCAGGCATGCGTCCGCTACTCACACTGAATCCTCTCGGACCGGTACAAACAATTACCGCATACATTGTCCAGGTCAGTCTCGGCGACACTCCCACCGGCACGCTGGAGTACAGCAGCATCTTTGCCGTAGCCACCGTACTGTTCCTCTGCACATTCTTCTTAAACACCATCGCGCAAAGACTACGACAATCTTTCCAGCACATGTATGCGTAAATCCGCAGACAGGCTGTTTATTGCCGGCGCACTGGCAGCTCTTGGAGTCGCTCTCCTCACGCTTTCTTCTCTCCTCGTCACCGTGCTCTTCGATGGCCTCTCTCGCATTGATATGCAATTTCTGACCAGCTTTCCTTCGCGTAAACCGGAAGAAGCCGGCATTCTCTCTTCTCTTGTGGGAAGCATCTACCTCACAGGACTCACCGCTCTGATTGCCGTTCCTCTCGGCATCGGATCTGCCGTATACCTTGAACAGTACGCAAAGAAGAACTGGTTCAACTTGCTCATGGAAATCAATATCGGCACGCTTGCAGGCGTTCCCTCCATTATTTACGGCTTGCTCGGACTCGGACTCTTCGTACGCATACTGCATTTTGACCGCAGCCTTCTCGCAGGTAGCTGCACACTTGCACTTCTCATACTTCCCATCGTCATTCTCGCATCCCGTGAAGCCATTCGTACAGTGTCGCACGATCTGCAACACGGCGCATTCGCCCTCGGAGCCACTGAGTCACAAGTGATTCGCCGGGTGGTGTTTCCACTCGCTCTTCCCGGCATCCTCACAGGCGTGATCCTCGCGCTCTCGCGTGCTATCGGTGAAACGGCACCACTCATCGCCATTGGCGCATTGACATATATCGCCTTCCTGCCCGATAGCCTCTTTGCGCCGTTTACTGCCTTACCTATCCAGATCTTCAACTGGGTATCCAGACCGCAGCCTGCATTCCACGAAAATGCCGCAGCGGGCATTATCATTCTCCTCGTCACCACGCTCCTCTTCAATGCCGCCGCCATACTCATACGAAACTCTCTCTACTCACGATCCGCACGACCGTCATGAAACAGATCACTCTCGATATCAGGAGTCTTCACGTGTACTACGATAGCTTTCACGCTGTGAACAATGTCTCCATGACTATTCTGGAACACACGATTACTTCCATTATCGGTCCGTCCGGTTGCGGGAAGTCGTCCTTCCTGCGCGTGATGAACCGCATGAACGATCTCGTTCCCCACGCGCGTATCATGGGCGAAGTACTGTTTCGTGGTGCAAACATCTATGCAAAAGACATGTGCGAGATCGAACTGCGCAGGCGTATCGGCATGGTATTTCAGAAACCCAACCCCTTCCCCTTTTCCATTTTCGACAACGTCGCCTTTGGACTGCGCATCCAGAAAAAGCACAATAAAACTTTTTTACGGGAACGGGTGGAGGAAAGTCTGCGGCGGGCAGCACTCTGGGACGAAGTGTATGATCGTCTGCATCAATCAGCGCTGGAACTCTCCGGCGGACAACAACAGCGCCTCTGTATCGCCCGTGCACTTGCAATCTATCCCGATATCCTTCTCATGGATGAACCCTGTGCGTCACTGGACCCGAAAGCAACCAAACGGATTGAGGAACTTCTGGAAAAATTGAAAGAAGAAATTACCATTGTCATTGTCACACACAACATGCAACAGGCGCGGCGTATTTCGGATTACGTTGCGTTTTTTCATACCGGAGAACTGGTGGAATGGGGCACAAGTGAAGACATATTCGATCATCCCCAGAAGCAACTGACAAAAGAGTACACCCAAGGTCTTTTTGGTTAATTTTCTTCGCTTCCCATGTCCGCTCCTCTTCGAGTCTTTATCTTCAGCACT
>PFDS01000002.1:2320-3459 GCA_002772605.1 Candidatus Peregrinibacteria bacterium CG10_big_fil_rev_8_21_14_0_10_49_16 | reverse complement strand
CAGTCTCTTCTCACAATTCACCCGGGAGAAAACGCACCGAAAGAAGTGAATATGATTGTAGAAATTCCTACAGGTTCACAGAACAAGTACGAATATAGTGAAAAGCATCGTGTAATAAAGCTCGATCGCGTTCTCCCGTCCGCACAACGCTATCCCGTAGAGTATGGCTTTCTACCGCGCAGCCGTGCAGAGGATGGGGATCCGCTCGATATCATTGCACTTGTTACCGAACCGACTGCTCCGGGCATTTTGATCACCGTCCGTCCTATCGGCACCATGAGTATGCAGGATGGTGATGATGACGATTCTAAAGTAGTCGCTGTTCCAGTAGATGATATTCGTTTTGCAGATATACAAACTATTGACGACGTGCCCGAAGCAAAACTGGAAGAGATTGCTGACTTCTTCAGCACCTACAAAAACCTTCTCAACAAGAAGACCTCTGTCTCAGGTTGGGGTAATCGGGAAGAAGGAGAGAAACTCATACAAGAAGGCTTAGAACATTTTCAATAAAACAAAAACCCCGCTCTCTCGATCGGGGTTTTTGATCGTTATTTTCCCTTCTTTATGGGTTAGCTCTTGTAACTAGTAGACTTCACAACTGTTTCTGGATACTCAACCCATGTGAAAGTCGTTGTAGAAGTGTCTTGATCGTCCCACTGGATGTGGCTTGATCCGCTCGTTGTACCGTAAGTCGTCTGTCCACTATCTGAGAAGTCCTGAATGGATGCCTGGAGAGAGGATGTGACGTTACCAACCTTCGCATTGTTTACATCGCCTTCCAGAACGAGTGTTACAGATGCTCCCGGATCAACCGTCGTATTCACGATAGACGTATCCAGGTTTGTACAGCTGACAAGGAATGCACCGGACGCATGGTTTGCTCCACCGCTTATCTGCGTTGTCGTACCCGGTTGGTACGGCGTACAGGACGCCTTTTGCGTGGAATCGTTCTTGTTGTACACAGAGAACTTGTCCGTATCCATCGCTACCTGCGTCGCGTTGACATTGAAGACGACGTCAGAGAGGACGAATTTGTTCAGACCGTTGAGCGAGTTTTCGTTACTTGCAGCGGTGAATTTGAACTGACCGAACGGCGTGATGCCTGTCGGAATGTTCGTGTTGTCCGCATCGGGGTT
>PFDS01000002.1:0-2285 GCA_002772605.1 Candidatus Peregrinibacteria bacterium CG10_big_fil_rev_8_21_14_0_10_49_16 | reverse complement strand
CGCTGTTTGCATCGAGGTTGTTGTTGGACTGCATTCCACGCGCGCGGACCGCACCCGATCCACTCGATTCATTCGATACTGCCTGCTTCGTGAGGAAGAAGGAAATCGTCTGATTCGATGAAGCACCTGATGTATCCGTCTTCATGCGTGGACGAACGATCACATTGAGGTTCTGACCCTCTTTCACAACGAGCTGTCGGCTTTCCATGTTCGCACAGAATGTGCGACCAGTGTTGCCGTTTGTTCCGTCGTGAGTGAGCGTGTCATCGCTTCCACAACCTCCAATGGTTGCTTCCATAAACTTGGTCGTTTCACCTTCCTTGTAGAGCTCAAGACGATCAACGGAAAGCGCCAGACCTCCGGAAGAGTTGAACTGAAGGTCCGTCACATCAATGTCTTCATTCTGTGCTCGGAATTGAAGGCGGAGAACAGCTTCACCCAATGTGCCGCCAAGGAGCTGGCGTGCACGCACCGGTGTCGTGTCCTTGATGACGAAGAGGTCACCTTGGTTGACGAGAGACCAGAGCGTAGACGAGTGAGTCGTGACGATGACAGTACAGTTACTTTCTGCAGTTGCGTCCGTGTCTGCCTGACAGGTGCCGTTCGACTTGATACCGCTCAAGTTGGAGCCATCATCGACTTCTTCTGCTTCGATGTAACTCGCCTGATCTGCAGTACCTGTTGCGAACTTCAGCTGCAAGTCGTCATTGGTAAGAGATGCAGAGATATCTGCATGGACTTCAAAGACGACAGTTTCCTCCTTTGGAATCACGTATCCGCCACCGGCAAATTCCTGGAAGGTCACCTTGCTGCTCTGCGATGCCACGCCTTTTTCAAGGATGGTATCGACAGCGCCGTCACCGTCCGTATCAACCCAGAGCGTGTAGTTCTGGCCGTTTAAGAGCGAACCGGATTCGGAGTCGAAAATGGTCTTCGTCAGGAGAATATCCTCTGCTTCACCCGCACGTGTTTCAAAGCGAATGAGGTTGATATTCTTCGCGTTCTTCACGGACGTGTCCGCAGTTGCAGACTGCTTCACAGCAATGGTGAGCTCTGCGTTTGCAACACGATGGAAGTTGCCCGTCACCGTTCCGCCGGGACGAACGTCCAACACATTATCGCCCGTCGAAAGACCTTCAATCTTCATGTTGTAGGTCGTATTGGTGGTGTTGGCAAAAATACCGCCAAAGTCGCATCCTGTCGTCTCGTCCGAATCCTGACTACAGATGTGCAACCGGAACTTGTCTCCACTGAGAGGACGGTTTCCTGCACCGTTATCAATGAAGTCTGCGCGGAATTCCCATTCTTCGGCGCCCTTCACGATGAAGTCGTCGAAGCGGTAGATCTGGTAGGTTGCCGTTGCAGCGGTTCCCGTACCGAAGTCAGAGGAACCGGTGAGACGGACAGCACTGACCGTTCGGCCAGTGAGTGTGTCGCGGATTTCGACATCTTCAAGAAGTTCATGGATATTGTCGTAGGTACTGTCTCCTCCAAGACCCACGCCGGTACTGGTCTGTCCCTGAATGGCAATGAACATGTCCTTAATATCCACGGCTTCACCACCGGTCGTCATTTCGATCTTGCCAAGGACGATGTCCTTGTCGTCGCGCGTGTACTTCTGTTGCGGCGGACCGTCGATTTCAATGGTGAATTCGCCTGCATCAATTGTTACCGTGTCGGGCAGGGAAGAAGTCTCTGTTGGCAGAGAAATCTGCGAACCGTAGAGTTGGCCGTTCACACCGTATCCGTAGAGAGAACCGACTGCAAAGATGTCGGATGTCTCTTCGAAGTGGAGGATGATCTTGTCTGCGGCACCGCCGGTAATATCGGCAATGACTTCGAGCGTGATCTTATCACCTTCAAGAATAGTGAATGGAGGATCGAAGACTAACGTCGCAAAGTCGCCCACGGTTTGAGCAACGGTGTTTGTCAGGATCGTTCCGTCCGTGCGGCGAACCGCAAGGTTTACGAAGTCACCGTCAGATGCAGAGCTGTTCTGCTCCAGTGTCATCGAGTAGATCGTTTGATCTTCAACGGCATCTGTGGAGAGTTCGAATTTCCCAACCACGACTCCCTTGTTTCCCACTTCTACTTCATCAGGAGAAATGGTGCGGTACTCGAGAGTGATTTTTCCGCTTGTCACTGCGGCAACACGGAATGTGTCACCCAGGACCGGGAAGTTTCCGGACACTTCTTTTGCGTTGCTCTTCACATCACTGGGAAGTTCAACGGCAAGGTTGTGTTCACCGGATGTTGTTGCCGTGGAGAGGAAGTCTCCGACGAGA
>PFDS01000008.1:21473-26186 GCA_002772605.1 Candidatus Peregrinibacteria bacterium CG10_big_fil_rev_8_21_14_0_10_49_16 | reverse complement strand
GGTTCTCCAGACGCTCTTCGAGTGGAACAGGAGGGGAGGTGTTGATGTGCAGGATTCATTAAGAATAAACGGAAAGGAGCTTGGTGACATTGACGTGGAGTTTGCAGAGGGGGTTTTACATGGAGTGATTCAGAAGCATGATGTACTCCAAGAATTGGTCAAAAACCACGCGCCGGAATGGTCACCGCAGCGCATGGACCCGATTTCACGATGCCTGCTTCTTATCGGTGCATACGAACTGGAGTACGGCAACGACGCACCCCCGGCGGTGGTCATCAACGAAGCCATCGAAATCGCGAAAGAATATGCAACTGATGAGAGTGGAAAGTTCGTCAACGGCGTCTTGAATGCGATTGCTCATAGAGGGAAGTAAGCTGCTACACTGTACAGTATGGTCTCACCACCGAAGTCCTTCACAGAGCTTGAGAATGCCATTGGTGTGCGGTTTCGGGATAAGGAAATCTTGTCGCAGGCGCTGACGCATAGGAGTGCCGTGCAGCAGTCGCGGGCACATGGACATAATGAACGGTTGGAGTTTCTCGGAGATGCGGTGTTGGAGCTTGTAACAACAGACTATCTCTTTCATCTCACGGATCGTCCCGAGGGCGAGCTGACGAATTGGCGATCTGCGCTTGTACAGAGAGAGAACTTGGCAAAGGTAGCGCGGGAAATTTCCTTGGGAGAGCACCTCTTCATGTCGCGTGGGGAGCAGAGCGGGGGAGGACGGAACCGCGATTCCAATTTGGCAAATGCACTGGAAGCACTCATTGGCGCAATGTATGTCGATCGTGGATTTGAAGTTTCCAAAGAATTCTGTGAGAGATTCATTCTCACGCACCTCAAAGAACTCCTTGCCGAAGGCAAGCACAGGGATGAGAAAAGTTTCTTTCAGGAATGTGCACAGGAAGAATTGGGTATTACACCCAAGTATGAAGTGGTTGATGCTGTCGGTCCTGATCACAGCAAAGATTTCACTTGCGCGGTCTATCTGGGTGATGAGAAGGTGGCAGAGGGAAAGGGGAACAGTAAGCAAAAAGCCGAACAGGCTGCCGCAAAGGAGGCACTGAAGGTGAAAGGGTGGAAATAGTTATCTCATCTGAATTTCAATATCTACCCCACTGGGGAGGCTCAAGTTCTGGAGACCTTCGACGGTCTTGAATGTGGTATCTGTAAGGTCGATGAGGCGGCGGTGAATGCGCATTTCGTACTGGTCGCGGGAGTTTTTGTGGACGAACGTAGATTTATTGACCGTGAATTTCTTAATGATTGTGGGGAGCGGAAGGGGACCGTGAATGACGGCGCCGCTGCGTTCGGAAGTGTCAATAATCTTTCCGGCTGCTTCATCGAGCACATGGTAGTCAAACGCATTGAGTTTAATGCGGATACCGCTGACGGCAGGTTCGTGTTTTTTTGTAGTTTTTTTCTTTTGGGAAACCTGCCCAGATGACTCGTTCGGAAGAGCAGGAGCTGCAGCATCCTGCTTTTTCAAAGCAGTTTTCTTGGTTGCCTTTTTACCCTGCTTGCCAGCAGCAGCTTTAGCGGAGGCTGGAGTTGATCGAGCGGGCTTTTTCTTTTCTTCGGTCATGGAGGAAGGAGCAAGGGAGGAAAAAAAGAGGTTACTTGAGAATCTTCGTTACCACACCAGCTCCAACAGTGCGGCCTCCTTCACGGATAGCGAAGCGCGTTCCTTCATCGAGAGCGACAGGCGCACCGAGTTTCACAGTGAACTTCACGTTGTCTCCGGGCATGACCATCTCTACGTTATCAGGGAGCGTGACTTCTCCCGTCACGTCTGTTGTACGAATGTAGAATTGCGGCTTATATCCTTTGAAGAAAGGCGTGTGTCTTCCACCTTCCTCTTTCGTGAGGATATACACCTCTGAATCAAATTCTGTGTGAGGAGTGATAGATCCTGGTTTTGCGAGGACCTGACCACGCTCAATCTGTTCACGCTCAATACCACGAAGAAGCAGACCGACATTATCTCCCGCTAAACCTTCATCAAGCAACTTGTGGAACATTTCGACGCCGGTCACCACAGTCTTCTGCGTTTCCTTAATTCCCACAATCTCTATTTCTTCGTTTACTTTCACTTTACCCTGTTCAATACGTCCCGTTGCGACAGTTCCACGTCCCTTGATGGAGAAGACGTCTTCCACGGACATGAGGAAAGGCTTTTCCATTTCGCGTACGGGATCGGGAATGTGCGAATCGAGAGCTGTAAGAAGATCTTTGAGATGTTGAATCTCGCCGGCATCACCTTCCAGAGCCTTGAGCGCTGAACCTTTGATGATCGGAGTCGTGTCACCCGGGAATTCGTATTTATTCAGGAGTTCGCGAACTTCTACTTCAACAAGATCCAGAAGTTCCGGATCTTTTACCATATCTACTTTATTCAAGAAGACCACGATATAAGGTACGTTCACCTGGCGAGCGAGAAGAATATGCTCGCGGGTTTGCGGCATCGGGCCGTCTGCGGCGGAAACGACAAGGATGGCACCGTCCATCTGTGCTGCACCGGTAATCATGTTTTTCACGTAGTCGGCATGTCCCGGACAGTCGACGTGCGCGTAGTGACGCTTGTCGGATTCGTATTCCACGTGTGACGTATTGATCGTAATACCGCGTTCTTTTTCCTCAGGTGCGCAGTCGATCTTTGCATAATCTTTCTTCTCCCCTTCCGGTGAGAAATTCATAGACAGTGCCGCGGTGAGAGTCGTTTTCCCATGGTCAACGTGACCAATGGTTCCAACGTTAACGTGGGTTTTGGATCGATCGAACTTTTGATCTGCCATACCAGAAAAGGGGAAGAGAGATGATTAAAGGTAGCCTACAAGGCTGAATATACATTCGTAAAGCCAAAGAAGTCTAGAGAATCTCCCTGCTTCGTCAAGCGAAACTCTTTGGGTACGTAAGGTTTACAAGTCGTGCAGCATGGCCAGAGCGAGCTTTTCTATGCGTTTTAGGATATCTTCATTAAAAATTTGACCACTTTGGAAGTCATCGGCGTACGCGTGCACGATGGGTTGTACGGTGGTGACATTGGATTCAAAAGAGAGGATTTTCATCAAATCCGCCGCTGCCAGAAACGAGCGGACTCCACCGGAGTTACAGAGAATGCCGGCGATTTTCTTACTCATGGCACCGCTGGTAATGTCAATGAAATTCTTTAAGGGACCGGAGACTGAGTAGCAGTAGACCGGCATGCCGAACATGTACGCATCGGATTGTTTGAGAATGTCATACGCTTTCTGTATGTCACTGTTATATTCTTCGATTTTCCGTGCATCGCAGAATTGCATGTCGATTGAGCGGAGATCAATAACAGATGTCTCCACATTGTTCTTTTGGAGAATATCGGCAGTCGCGTCAATGAGCAGTGCCGTGCGCGAATCTTTCCGTAGCGAACCTTGAATGAGAGTGAAGTGAGGCATGGTACTATTCTGCTTAATGAAACGTGATGAGAGGATACACCTTTTTGCGGGGGAAATCTGGGAGTGGTTTGCACGGTGCAAGCGCAAATTGCCGTGGAGAGACCTGCCTGCCGGCAGGCAGGGTTTGGCGGTGGAAGATGACACGGAACGGGCATATCGTGTGCTGGTTTCCGAAATGATGCTGCAGCAGACGCAGGTGCCGCGGGTTATTGTCATTTACAGGCGGTTTTTGGAACAGTTCCCCCAGTTGAAAGATTTGGCATGTGCATCGAATCGGGAGGTGATTCTTGCGTGGCGTGGGATGGGATACAACAATCGTGCGCTGCGATTGCGGGATGCAGCCAGAACAATTCTCGCAGAGTTTGACGGAACATTCCCAAGAGACATGGATCATCTCCAGTCTCTAAAAGGAGTAGGGCACTATACGGCAGCAGCCATTCGCAACTTTGCGTTCAATATCCCGACGCCTTGCATCGACACAAACATTCGTCGCATCCTCCATCGCACATTCGTGGGTCCGGAGAATCATGACGGGACGTGGAAGAAGGGGGATGAGTATCTTTTGCAGCTTGCAGCAGAGGTTTTAGAACATGCACTACAGATGGATAAGCGGTTAGCAATTAGCGGTAAGCGGTTAGCAACGGCAAACTGGCACGCGGCATTAATGGACTTTGGTTCTCTTGTGCAAACCAAACGCAATCCCAAGTGGGAGCAATGTCCGCTCACGGCAAAGGGAATTATGAAAGCAACAGAGCAGAATATGCCTGATGCCTCAGGGAAAGGAAGGAAAACGGAACCGGGTCGCATGGTGGGTTCGCGCTTCATTCCCAATCGCATTTTTCGTGGGAAAATTGTTGAAGCGTTGCGTGATAGTAAAAAGGGAATGACGCTCGAAGAAATAGGGAAAGAAATATGTATCGATTGGTGTGGAGAAGAAAAGCAGTGTTCCTGGTTACAGGACTGTGTACTTGCACTACAGCGGGATCAACTGGTTATGCAGAAAGCAGATATGTTTCTGCTAACAGAATAGGGGTTTACGGAACGGGGGCACTTACATCCCCTCCGTCTCCTGCTCCTTGGTTACAACAGCACGATGGAGAGATGCACGACAGAGTTGTTGCTTCACAGAAGCCGCCTTGGGATGCGCATGTTTGCTCGCTCATGCACGTTGTTCCCTGAGGACAGGTATCTGATCCTCCATCTTGACCCCCATCAGTGGGCGGGGGCGGGGCTGCTATGCCTATGTCGCCGCCATCTGTTCCTCCTGTTGATGAAGAAG
>PFDS01000008.1:16973-21376 GCA_002772605.1 Candidatus Peregrinibacteria bacterium CG10_big_fil_rev_8_21_14_0_10_49_16 | reverse complement strand
TCCAGTGAATGAAGAAGAACTGGAGGAAGATTGTCGTACACGAGGGCTCTGAAGAGGGATGGAAGTTTGTGATAAGCCTGGAAGACGTGGAGGGATCCACCAAGGCAACCCTTTCTTACGTTCAGGCTGACGGTAGAGTTGGTGTATGGCAATGGCAATCTCATAGCGCGTGAGAGGACGTTGTGGTTCCAGGTAGAAAATCCGTTCCGGGAAGAGTTCGTAGTACCATGCATTTCCCGCGTGTCGCGAATACCATGTTCCCTGTGGGACATCGCGATACCCGTGGGGCCAGTACTCTTCAAAGTCGAACGTGCGACCAAGCATGGTGAGAAATTCTGCAGTGCTCACGGGATTGCGTGGTTTAAACTGTGCTTGAGACTGGCTGGAATGGTATCCGCGAATGATGCCGCGATCTGCAGCAGTGGCAACATATGGCGTATACCATTCATCTTCAGCTACATCAGTGAATTTCCCGTTGTTTGCAGTGTGCGTAATGGGGAGAGCACCGGCAAGCAGCATAATTTTTGCTGCCTGGGCGCGTGTGACATATTCATCTCCCTTGAATGTATTATCCGGGAAGCCATTGATGATTCCATGTGAGAGCAAGAAAAACACAGCATTTCCCTGACGTGAATTCCAATCAACATCCATAAACGGCAACACATTTGCCTGCCAGGAAGATCTCTCCTGAAAGAACAGTGTGATAGTGCCGAGGGCAAGGAGGAGACTGAATGCGATCAGATGAACGTTGCCGAGAGGATTCTTCTTCGGTCCGGAGTGGGGCATTGCGGAATAGAGAATATCCTTACTTTGCCATCTCTTCCACTCTCTTATCCCGAATGACGTTGACTTTGATCACGCCGGGGTAGGTGAGTTTTTCCTCGATGGATTTGGCAATGTCTTTGGCGAGTGTGCGCTGCTTCAGGTCATCGATCATGTCGGTGTCCACGTAGACACGTACCTCGCGGCCGGCGGAGACGGCGAATGCACGCTGCACGCCCTCAAATCCTTTTGTAAGTTCTTCGAGTTCGCGTAGTCTGCGGAAGTATTCCTCAATCGATTCACGACGCGCACCGGGCCGCGCACCGGAGATCGCATCAGTCGCGGCAACAACAAATGCTTCCGGCGTTGCAATGGGAATGTCTTCGTGGTGTGCGGCAACACAGTGAATCACTTCATCGCGAACCTTGAACCTCTTACAGATCTGCACACCGATGTCCACATGCGTGCCGGTGACTTCGTGGTCGAGAGCCTTGCCGATATCGTGGAGCAAACACCCTTCCACAACAATCATGACATCCGCACCCATTTCTTCCGCAAGCATGCGGCCGATGTGTGCCATTTCCACGGAGTGCTTCAGAATGTTCTGTCCGTAACTCGTGCGAAATCGCAGACGGCCGATGATTTTGAGAAGATCCTGCGGATAGCCGGAGATGCCAAGGTCTTCCGTAGCGCGCTTGCCGAATTCCAGCATCATCTTTCCCACGTGTTCTTTCATTTTTTGTACGACTTCCTCAATGCGTGCAGGCTGAATACGTCCGTCCTGAATGAGTTTTTCCATTGCCAATTTGGCAACGTAGCGTCGTGCCAGATCAAAGCCTGAGAGAACAATGGCACCGGGAGTGTCATCAATAATGACGTCAATGCCCGTTGCCTGTTCGAAGGCGTTGATATTGCGTCCTTCTTTTCCGATGATTTTGCCTTTCACATCATCCGAAGGAATTTCCACAATCGTTGCTGTGGATTCCGATGCCACTTCGGATGCGTAGCGTTGCATGGCCTGTGCCATGAGGTCCTTTGCATGATCTTCCGCCTCTTCTTCAATGCGCTCTTTCAGAAGATCAACCTGCTTGGCGAAATGCTCAGAAAATTCCGATTCCAACTCTTTCCATAGTTGTTCTTTTGCTTCTTCCTTAGAGAGTCCCGCAACTTTCTCCAATGCTTCACGATGCTTGGTCTGTGCGTCGGAGAGTTCCTGTTTCATCTCTTCGATATGTTCTTTGGTTTTCTCAATACGTGTGCGCTGCTCTTCCATCTCTTTTACTTTTCCGGTCAGAAGCTTTTCCTGCTCTTCCAGACGCGCTTCGTGGCGTTCAAGTTTGCTTGTGAGTTCACTGGCCTGCACTTTGGCTTCGGAAACTATTTCCTTTGCCGCAGCGCGCGCTTCCGCTTCCGCGGCACGAATGTTTCCTTCGCTTTCTGCAATCTGGAGCTTTAGTTTCTCAAGGTGAGATTCTTGTTTGTTAATCTCTTCCTGGAGAGATTTGGGGATGGTTTTCTTTGATGCGAAGAATGCATAACCTAGGGCGATGCCAACTCCGCAAGCCGCGAAGATGAGGAGAATTGAAGACATGTTGGAGAGTGGTAAAAGCACAGCATGCTTGTGTGTGTTGCACAGCAAGTCGCACGTGATGAAAGTGACGAGTAAGTACGGAGAACAGTTGGAGTACGTTCATCATGCTTTTCGTAGTATAGCGAAAATATCCTCTACGAGCGAGAAGTAGTAAATGGCTTGAATAAGCCATTATACGGATTCTTTGAGGCAAAAAGGCCTTGCGAATACATTAGTAGTGTGTTCCGGAGATCTTCTGTTCTAAGGAAGCCATGATATGGTGCAAAACTTTCCTTCATGCGATCCCTCTGTGTACTGTTCTTGTATCTTCTAGCATGGCCTTTGCAGGCAGTGGGTGCGTCTGTTTCCATCAGTGAACTCATGTGGATGGGGTCGGATCTGAGTACTGCCGATGAATGGATTGAGCTTTTTTCATTGGAAGGTGCGGTGCTCAGTGGATGGAAACTCACCACGCTCAACGGAAGCGGAGAGGAGGTGGATATCGTTGTCTTTTCGGAGGAGACATATATTGGAGCAGGGGAGTATGTTCTCATCAGTAATTACAGTGCAGACACATCACGTCTTGCGGATGAGCCGGACGTAGTCACAACGCAGGTTTTGCTTCCGAATACCAAGCTCCTCGTCCGTCTCTACGATGCGGGAGGAAATCTGGTCGATGAGGCGGATGATGGAGTAGGTGTGCCGTTTGCCGGAGAAAATGGAGACATGAAAAAGAGCATGGAACGTATTGATCTGTTTGGTCCGGGTAACATGAAAGAGCATTGGCAGACAGCAGTAACGAGTATTGGATTTGATGATGGTCCAGAGATAGTCGGAACACCTGGATATGCGCGTGGAACAGGACAGCAGCAACAGTCTTCGTCATCATCACTATCTTCCAGTAGCACTGTTTCTTCTATGTACTCATCTTCCTCTGCACAATCTGCGGTTCAGACATCGTCTTCTTCTTTCGTATCTTTGTCATCTGCAGATCAGACTTCTTCAGTGATTTTTTCCAGTAGCAGCTCTTCCTCTGCCACATCAGTGACATCTTCGTCATCTGCGATTCAAACAAGTGTTTCATCTCCCCCTAGCTACATCTCTTCATTATCTTCACAATCTGTGAAATCCGTGTCATCCGCTGCGCAATCTGCATCATCCCTTGCCCCGCGGAGCTCATCAAGCGAAGTAGGGTGCACCCCATCCACATCCCAAGACATAAAAATCATCCGCTATATTCCCAATCCCGGTGGGAAAGACAGTGGCAATGAATCCATTACACTGAAAAACACCGGAAGTGACATTGCGGATCTCTGCGGATGGCAGTTGGATGACGCTGAGGGGGGAAGCAAGCCCTTTCCTCTGGATGGTGTCTCAATTGAAGCCGGGCGTGAGAAGTCTCTTCTGTCTGATCAGACGAAGATTGCACTCAATAATACAGGTGATGAGGTTCGCCTTTTCGATTCTTATGCCAATCTCGTCCATCAGGAGGCATTTGGCAAAGCGGCCGAAGGAATAGAATATCTTGTTATGAACAGTCACATGCTTTCGGCAGAACCCCTGCGCGTCATCGATGGTGATACGATCGAAGTGCAATTCTCTCTCTATGGGAGCACCGTAAAACGGTCAGTACGCATGATTGGTATCGATGCACCGGAGCTGCACAAACGATCAGGGGAAAATAATCCGAAAGGAATAGAAGCAAGAGATACGGCATTAGCTTTAATGGAAAACAAAAAAATTGAACTCTATTTTGATACAGAAAAGTACGATGTGTACGGGCGACTTCTTGCGTATGTGCACGCAGACGGACAGGACGTCGGCAGAGGACTCATCGAGAGGGGAGTGGTTGAAGTATACACCAAATTCGAGTTTTCGCGGATGGGGGAGTATCTCAAGATCAACGTTGTTGCAGAAGAGCAGGAGATAAAGAAAATAGAGCAGAAGCAACAGTCTTCTGTAGAGACGTCCCGGTGGGATGTCTCCTCATCAAGTTCTATGACATCAAAATCATCATTTTTAAGAACATCTGCGTCATCTGGGAAATCTGTGATTCAGACATCTTCATTCT
>PFDS01000008.1:0-16955 GCA_002772605.1 Candidatus Peregrinibacteria bacterium CG10_big_fil_rev_8_21_14_0_10_49_16 | reverse complement strand
CCCTTTCCGTACCACGTACCGTAATCGCCTCCCGAATCAAACCTCAGATACCGTGATAGTGAATCGATTAGAGGGGATGACGAGTGTTGAATCACTAGGGAGTATCCCTTCTCAGCATCGGAAAGAAAAGATACCTTTTGAGCTGGAGTTACTCTTTTTTCCAGCATGCATCACTGCAGGGATGCAATATGGATGGCGAGCATTGAAAAATACTGAAAATGATATATAAATTCCGTAGTGGCTTTTGCTATTTTGCAACTCTGAAATTAAGGAGAAGGTATGAAAACTCTTTGGGCGGGTAGCATTCTTCAGATGCTGGGGATCATTGCCTTGTGTACGGCTTTGTTCCTCGACGTTCAGCACGATTCTTGGGTAATATTGACTGTTGTGGAAGCGATAGTGAATGGAGGTCTGTATGTTCTCTTTTTTCTTACAGCCGCTGCGTTGCAGCGGCTTGTTTTAGTAGCTATTCTACGTTGCAATTATGACCAAACTCCTTCTCCAGGATGGCACGACATTTGCAGGAGAATCTTTTGGTTCTGCTTCGCAGAACACCATGGGAGAAGGGGAAGTGGTCTTCAATACAGGCATGGTGGGGTATCCGGAGAGTCTGACTGACCCCAGTTATCGGGGGCAGATACTGGTTTTTACTTACCCACTGATTGGGAATTACGGTGTTCCGAGTGAAGAGCTGAATGAATGGGGATTCTCGAAGTATCTGGAGAGCGAGGAGATCCATGTACGAGGAGTGGTGGTTGGGCAAGCAAGCGAACATTACAGTCATCATAAAGCGGTGAGTTCACTTCACCATTGGTTAGAGAAACATGGTATTCCTGGGATGACCGGAGTAGATACACGAGCTCTCACGAAGAAGCTTCGGGAGCACGGAGTGATGCTTGGGAAAATGACAGAAGAGGATTCTACATCGGATTTTTTTGATCCCAATATCAGTAACCTTGTGGCAGAAGTCAGCTGCAAAGAAGTTCACATCTACGAACCAGAAGGAGAAGTGCAACAGACAATTCTCGCGTACGATTGTGGCATGAAGCGCAATATTATACGGAGCTTCCTCAAAAGGGGAGTGCGTGTTATTCGTGTGCCATGGGATTTCGATCTCTCCTCCTATGATGGGAAGTACGATGGGATCTTTATCAGCAACGGTCCTGGTGATCCAAAAATGTGTTCAGAAACAATAAAAAATATTAGTTTAGCCCTTGATAAAAACATTCCTACATTTGGTATCTGTTTAGGTACGCAACTGCTTGCACTGGCGATTGGTGGCGATACCTACAAATTGAAGTACGGTCACCGTGGAGCAAATCAGCCATGCATCCTCGTGGAAAAGAGCTTACCGCAGCAGAAGTGCATCATTACAAGTCAGAACCATGGATTTGCTGTTGATGCTGCGTCTCTTCCGAAAGACTGGAGCATATGGTTTACGAATGCGAACGACAACACGGTCGAAGGTATTCGCCATGCATCCGGCAAGTTCTTTGCAGTCCAGTTCCATCCCGAAGCAACCCCCGGTCCGGAAGATGCGAACTACTTGTTTGATGAATTTTTAAGGGTGTTACATGTACCCCTCCACGTGTAAATCCTCTTTCCGTACGCCCCACTCTTCCAGACAGAGTTTTTTCACTTCCGTTGTCATATCTGGATTACCACAGAGATAGACGTTTTTGTTGGAGAAGTCTTTGGTAATCAGAGGGACGAGCGTTTGGACACGGCCCCGATGTCCTTTCCACTGATCCGAAGCTTTGCTGAGTGCCAGATGAATGAAGAAGTTTTCATGTTTCTGTGCAAGTTCTTGCAGATCTTCTTGCCAGAAGAGCTCTGCTTCATTGCGTACACCGAAGATTAAATCAATTCTTTTACTATCAGTGTCATGTTGAGCTTTTTTAGGTTCAGGGTGACACAGCACGGGCCGTTTCATATGATCCAGTATCATTGACCGGAATGGGCCGATGCCGGCTCCTGTACAGATGAAGAGGTAATCTTTCGGCGTGGTTCGGTCGAGGAGGAAGAGGCCAAATGGACCCTGAAACTGAACGTACATTCCTGCTTTCAGGATATTCTCAATCCAGATGCTGGAACGTCCCCCGGATTTCAGGCGGATGATAAAAATCAGCTCCTCTTCCTCAGGAGTGCTGGCAATGGAGTAGGCACGTGGTTGAACATCCTTGGGATTTTTGAGGAGAGGCACCTGAAAGAGGACAAATTGACCGGGTGTGAATGTGAAGTTTGCAGGCTTTTTGAGCACGATTTCGTACACGTCACTGGCAAGGAGGCGGTTTTTCAGGCAGGCGACAGTGTACAAAGGAGTGGTCATGTAGGGAGGGACATGGGGGCATGACTGTGGAGCATTTGAAGGACTTGAGGATACCATTCCTTTTCCAAATCCTGAACTCTTGATTTGAGTTTAGACTCAGTATCATATGAAAAAACTGGACACTTTTTTTGTACAATAATAGGGCCGGTATCCAGACCTGCATCCACCCAGTGGATTGTCATGCCAGTTTCCTTCTCTCCCGCTCCCAGTACACGACGATGCGTATCGAGGCCGGGATACTTGGGGAGAAGTGAAGGATGAACGTTGATAATTTGCCTCGGATACTGCCGCACAAACCACGGGGAAAGGATGTACATCCACCCAATAAGAGCAATAATTCCTTTTTTTCCCTCTCCCTGAGGGAGAGCCCGCCTGCCGGACGGACAGGCCCGCCTGCCGGACGGACAGGGGCCAGCCCCGAAGGGGACCCTTCGGGTGTGAGGGGCTGCCAAGAGGCTTTGAATAGCAGAGTGTAGTCTCTGATCATACTTCTCTCTCTCTTCTCCCTTGTGCTTCTGTACAATCTTCACATCAATGCCTGCTGCGTGGGCTTTTTCAACACATCCACGGTCCTCTCGGTCACTTATGAGGCCGAAGCACTCTGCAGTGAGTGATCCGTTCTCAAGACAATCGAGAATTGCCTGAAACGTTGTCCCTCTCGAGGAACTGAGCACAACGAATTTCATGATTGCAGTGTAACATGATGACACATACCTATCCTCCATCCGATCCCATTTCCTTATGGGATACCCGATCCAAGCTTTCTATCGTCAGTCTGTATGCAAGTCTGTGTTCGATTAAGTGTTTCAGGACAGTAAATAACGCCTCTTCCGGACCATCAAATCGTATTTTGTCGCCATTAGCCCTCACTTCTGGCATGACCAGACCCGTGTCGTGGAGGAGGTGTTCAACACGCTGAACACGCTCATTAAGTGTATCTGATTCGTGAGGATGCGGTTGCCGTACTTCGATGATGCCATGCACAGTCGTCATAGAGGCGTATACATTAGCCTATTTCTCTCGCCTGAGCAAGAGTGAGATCTCGAAAGATATCTTGTTCCGGTTCAATGCCGGGTACCCATCCTTCGAAGTCCGAGAGCGCGATGCCGGAGTCGCGAATGACAACGGCGGGTATACACTGATCTGCATTCCCCATGAGAATATTTGCTGCGGTAGCCAACTGGTCAGCCACGGCTTCCACGGTCATCTTGAGTGGTTTTCCAAAAATGTCCGGCCTGCCTATGTCGCTGCGGAAAGGATTAATGCCTGATACGGCAATGGCGAAAGCAGTCACGCCTTTGCGCGCGGGACGAAGGCAGGAGTCAGAGAGAATCACGGCGACTTCCAGTACCTTCCTCAGCCTTCGTATGGATTCCACTGGGTCCCTTGGCCATCCAATGACAGTCCCCGCTTTCGTATTGGAGTGATCAAGACCGGCGCTTGCGACGAGGATAGATCCTTGTGTCATTCCATTGGGTTGAAGTTCGGTGAGGAGTGCTCGCGGGCATTTTCCGGCTATCCTGCCATTCATTCTATGAAGTTCTTGCAGAGTTGCTTCACGTGACTCCGGTGTTTGACCGCACGCCTTTGCGAGCAAGTATGCTTCCGGCGAAGGCTGTATGTCGGCCAGATCAATATGCGCCCCTTCAACTGTGGCAACAGCTTTCGAGGAAAACACAAGAATGTCTCCTTCGTGTAACAGTATTGTTTGCTGCACAACTGTGGCGATATCATCACCTGGTTTTAGGATGCCGGTGGAGATGGGAATGAGTTCCATAAGAATAATCTAGTTTTGAATCATCCTTGTCTCTTGCTGCAGCAAGTAGGTTCCTTTGTGTGATGTGCCTCTATCCAGGTTAATTTCTGTCACGGAGAGTGTGAGAATATGGGGAACGGGATGATGAACAGCAAGGGGAAGGGTTACCGTTTTTGCCGTGAACGATACTGTGGAAAGTGGCGGAATATGCCAACGAATGAATCCAAGAGAAGGAGGATCTTCTTGGAGTTCTGTAATATCTGCACCACGAATTTCCCATTGGAACCATGAATCGGGTGTGCTGAAGAGTAGAACAGAATCCGATGGGTTTTCGAGTTCAATAAGTGAATTCCCTCTCGCGTGCTGGAGGGAGAGTTTCACATGTTGCGGCGCACTATTCTCGAACGCAAGTGTTGTGTGTGTGAGAGAAGAAGAGAGAAAGGACCGAGATGGAGATCTTATTGAGAGAATGGCTACTGCACTGAACATCATGAGAGCGAAGAGGAAGCCGACAGGGGAGAGGTTCCGTGCCATGCAAACCGAACTTTACACACTTTTCTCTTGTCGTAAAACACCCTTTTTGCTATACTGGGGAGAGATGGATTTTGATCCCCACACCCTCCATCAGATCATACAGAAGATCCAGCAACAGATGCGCTGTCCACAGTGTGGGAAGCAGGTGCCCGTGGATTTGGATGCGGTTGAATTAACGGGAAACGACTTCGTGTTACTCAAGATTCGTTGTGAAACATGTGATGCCTACATTGTCCTTCATGCATCACTTCAGGGTGTGAAAATGGCGTCTCATGAAGATGAGAACCGTTTTCTTCTCAATGCATCCAGCCAGATGAGTGCAGAGAGTATGGATACAAAGAGTATCAGTGATGCAGTGAAAGAGTCTGGCGGTTCTTTTCAGAAGATGTTTGGAGAGGTCAAACAGGAGGATGATAGAGAGGTGAAGAAGAAAGAGGAGTAGACGCTACGGTGTAGCTGTCTCTACAGTCTCACGTTCATCCCGTCCCTGTATTCCCTGTTCTATCAGCCCCTTTCCTTCCTGAATCATTTCCACGCCTGTGGAGATATCGTCTGCACGCTGTCGTACGTCTCCCGTGAGACGTTCGTATTCCCGGCGAGTATCTTTGGTGAACAGCACGAAACGTTGCCATGCATGCAGAAGCGTGGATGGGTTTGCATCGAGAATGTCGGAGCCGTATTCGGCAAGGGTACCGCTCCCAGCGCGAGCAAGTTCTTCTGCTGTTTCCTGAACGATCGAAGCCGCCTCCCGTACCGGCGGTTCCGTGATACTGCGTACCACGGGTGAAATCAGTGAGACGAATCCGATGGCCAAGGAAGCAGCAAGCAGAAGGCGGAACATCGGAAAGAAGTATACTCCATTGTAAACTCCCCGGCACGTGTGTGCCGGGGCGCTGTTCACTACCTCCTTCATTCATTTGAGACCGAGGATCACCTCGCCGCCATCGCTGCTGTAGACTTTGAAGCCCCAGAAGGCGGCCTTGCCATTTTTCAGATCTTCCATGAAGGCCCGGGTGAGGTCCCGAACCAGATCATCCGGGAATGCCGCCGGAATCATGTCGGCGCTGTCCAGCCCGAATTGCTGCTGGACCATGTTCACGAACTCCGGTGCTCCTTTCCAGGAGAGAGAGACGCGAATGATCGATGTTGCATCCAGCATGGGCCCGGCGACGTTCTGCAGGCTCATCACCTGTGCGCCGTGTCCGAGGTCCGGGCGCGACTCCTGTCGCACGATCTGCTGGCGTTCCGTTGTGAGCCAGCCGATTTCCGTGATGTCTCCCTCCTGGAGGATATCGTCCGGGTGGACGACCACCCGCAGCAGCCGTTCCTCCGGCTTTTGCGGGACAGGCAGCAGTTTCACGATGACACGCGTCATCTGCTGCAGACCCAAGAGTAGGATCGCTTCCCGGAGAAACGTTTCTCCGGTGAAACGCGGATCGGAGAGCAGGTCGCGGTCGGCGATCCCCGGCCACGTGGTGCGCAAAGCAGTGCGGATTTTCTGACTGAGTTCCGTCACGGAACACCTCACATCTTGGTGATGTAGTGAAATAGCATGCAGTTGCACTGTGCAACTACTAAGTAATTTTATAGAGTATTTTTATTAAATTGTCAAATTTTTGGCATGAATGTACTTGCATCCCCCAAAAAAATCCCTACAATTCCTCTCATACATCGCCGAAGTTCCTGTTGTAAATAGAGACGATTTACAGCTGGAGCTGCGGGTTTTCGTGTGAAAATTTCCTTCAGGACTACCTTCTACCTTCTATCTTCTCATTACTATGCCTCATCCCCACGCTCCCACCGACAACTTCGACGCAGTGGCCCTCTCCATCGCAAGTCCAGAAGATATTATCGCCTGGTCTCGCGGAGAAGTAACCAAGGCAGAGACCGTCAATTACCGCACGCAGCGTGCGGAGCCCGATGGACTCTTCTGTGAACGCATCTTCGGACCCACCAAGAACTTCCAGTGTTTCTGTGGAAAGTACAAAGGGATTCGTTACAAAGGCGTGATCTGTGAGAAGTGTGGTGTGGAGGTCACGCGGAGCATTGTGCGTCGTGAGCGTATGGGACATATCAACCTCGCGGTGCCGGTAACGCACATTTGGTTCCTGCGTTCTACGCCGTCTCGCCTCGGTCTTCTTCTCGATCTTCCGATCAAGACGCTCGAACAGATCGTCTACTTCGCAGCGTACGTCGTCATTGATGTCGATACTGAGCTGCGCAAAGAAGCGGAGAAGGATCTTGGGAGTTCCATGGATCAGCAGAAGAGACAGATTCAGAACCAATATGAGGAATCCAAGAGGAGACTCAAAGAGAGTAAAGCGACGCGCGAACAGATGGATGCCCTTGACCAGGAGTACGCAGATCGACTGGATAATGTGAAGAAGAACCATGAAGGTGCACTGGAAGATCTCAAGAATCTCGACAGGGGCTCTGTCCTTTCGGAACTCAAGTTCCGCGAGATGAATATGAAGTTCGGACATGTATTCCGTGCGGGAACGGGAGCGGAAGCATTGCGTGAAGTGGTTATGGGGCTGGACCTCAAAGCTCTGGCGGATGCATTGCAGAAAGAACGTGAGAAGAGCAGCGGGCAGAAGTTAAAGAAAATCATGAAGCGCATGAAGTTTGTGAATGCGCTCATCCAGGCAGATATTAAACCGGAGTGGATGATCCCCACGCGCCTACCGGTCATTCCGCCGGATCTGCGTCCGATGGTGCAGTTGGATGGCGGCCGCTTTGCGGCATCTGATCTCAACGATCTTTATCGTCGCGTGATTAACCGCAATTCCCGTTTGAAAAAACTCATGAGTATCGGTGCGCCGGAAGTCATCTGTCGTAATGAGAAGCGCATGTTGCAGGAATCCGTGGATACACTTCTCAACAACTCCGCCCGTGCAGGAAAGACGCTCTTCACAGCAGGAGATCGTCGAAAACTTCGCTCGCTTTCGGACATGTTGAAAGGGAAGCAGGGTCGCTTCCGTCAGAATCTTTTGGGAAAACGCGTGGACTACTCCGGACGTAGCGTGATTGTGGTGGGTCCGCATCTCAAACTTGACCAGTGTGGACTCCCGAAAGGAATGGCCATGAAACTCTTCAAGCCGTTTGTCATTGGTGAAATCATTCGTCGCGAGCTCGCGCACAACGTGAAGGCCGCAGAACGGCTCGTGCAAGATGGAACAAAGGAAGTCTGGGATATTTTGGAAGAGGTGATTAAGGACAAGTACGTTCTGCTGAACCGTGCACCGACGCTGCATAGATTAGGAATCCAGGCATACAAGCCTACTCTCATTGAAGGGTTGGCTATCCAACTGCACCCGCTTTCCTGCAGTGCATTCAATGCGGACTTCGACGGAGACCAAATGGCTGTCCATGTGCCGCTCTCCGAGAAAGCACAAGAGGAGGCTCGGCTGCTCATGGCATCATCCACGAATGTGCTCAAACCTTCCGCAGGTGAACCGATTATTAACCCGGAACAGGATATGGTGCTTGGGTGTTACTTCCTCACGGCTGTATTCGATGGCAAGAAAGGAGAGGGGATGGTATTCAGTTGTCCCAATGAGGCATTCCTTGCCTATGATCACAGCGTGGTAGATTTGCAGGCCAAGATTAAAGTTCGTGTTGATTCGTTGCAGACCGAGGGTGAGAGGGAGATCATCGACACATCCGTTGGGCGTCTCTACTTCCAGGAGATTATGCCAAAAGAATTAGGCTGGCTGACTGAAGCGATGACCAAGAAGAAACTGCGCGCAGCCCTTGCACGGTCGCTGGAACTCTTGGGAGAAAAGGAGACGGTGATGTTTGCTGATCGCATTAAGAACTTGGGATTCAAGTTTGCCACGCAATCGGGATTGTCCTTCGCCGCATCAGATGTGCTTGTTCCTGAAGAACGTGAGAAGCTGCTTGCTGATGCGAATGAGCAGATTCGCCGTTTGAACAATTTCTACTGGAAAGGATTCATCACAGCGGATGAACGCTACATGAATGCGGTGAAGTTGTGGAGCGAAACGAAGAATGCCATATCAAAAGCGATGGTTGATGCGTTTGAGAAGCAGGCAGAGAACCACATTTCCTATCAGGTGATCTCCGGTGCTCGTGGTAACTGGGGACAGGTAACGCAGCTTGGAGGAATGAAAGGGCTTGTGGCCAACCCTTCAGGACGCACGATTGAGCTTCCTATTCAGAGTAACCTCAAAGGAGGGTTCTCCGTGTTGGAGTACTTCATCGCGACGCATGGAGGACGCAAAGGAAAATCCGATACGGCGCTCAAGACGGCGGAAGCGGGATATCTCACGCGACGTCTTGTTGATGCCGTGCAGGATGTCCTCATCCGTGAAGAGGATTGCGGATGCACGGAGAGTCACGCAGTCACGCGTACAGAATCGGAAGACATTGGTGAGAAAATTGAAAGTCGACTCTTCGGTCGTGTGCTTGCGGAAAATTTGACACACGGTGGAGAGGAGATAGGGAAGAGGAACGACGAAATTGATGCAGGCATGCTCGAGAAAATTGAGTCGAAACATATAGAAGAAGTCCATGTGCGTTCCGTGATGACGTGTCAGACGCGTGGAGGCATTTGTCAGAAGTGTTACGGACGCGACATGGGAAACAACAAAACGGTAGCGATCGGTACACCTGTGGGAATCATTGCGGCTCAGGCGATTGGTGAACCGGGCACGCAGCTGACAATGCGTACGTTCCACATGGGAGGTGTCGCAGAAGGGGCGGATATTACGCAAGGTCTTACACGCGTGGAGGAACTCTTTGAAGCGCGCAATCCACATACGGCGGCAACGCTGGCAGATATTTCCGGGCAAGTGCAGATTTCTCGTTCGGGAGGAAAAGTAACGGTGCATATCAGCGGAGAAGAAGGTACGGAAGATATCTACACTGTTGCTCCGGGGTATGAGGTAAGTACTGAAATGGGAAAGACCGTCAAGGAGAAGGGTATCCTTGCACGTTCCCAACACGATAAATCTGTTCTGCGCGCAACGACGGTAGGTAAAGTATCGCGTATCGAAGGAAATAAGATTTACGTCAAACATCTTGAAAGGCAGGCGCGTGAGTATACATTTGGTGCGCGCGAATCGTTGCTGGTAAAGAATGGATCCACGGTGGTGATGGGAGATCCTCTCAACCTTGGACACTTCAACTTGGCAGAACTGTTAGAGAAGAAAGGTGTCTATCCCGTGCAGAAGTACATCGTGCATGAAGTGCAGCATATTTACGCATCACAAGGACAGACGATTAACGATAAGCACTTAGAGATCATTGTACGAAAGATGTTTTCGAAAGTACGTATCATTGATGGAGGAGAGACGGACTTCCTTGCGGGAGAAGTGGCCGAGAAGGCGGATGTGGACACGAAGAACACAGAGATGGAGGAGGAAAAAAAGACGCCGGCAACCTACGAGCAGCTGCTCCTCGGCATCACCCGTGCGGCGCTTTCCACGGATTCCTGGCTTGCTGGAGCGTCCTTCCAGGAGACCATTCGTGTGCTTGTGGAGGCCGCAATTACGCGAAAACGAGACTCTCTTCAGGGTCTGAAGGAAAATGTGATTATCGGTCGTCTGATCCCGACGGGAGAAATCTTCAAGGAACGTTTCGGAGTCGAAGGTATGAAGGAGAACATAAACATAGAGGCAGAAACCTGAAAATAACCACTTCTTCTCTTGCAACCTATAACCTATAACCTATAACCTAGTAACCTTACCTATGCCTACCATTAATCAGCTCATCCGTCGGCCGCGCAAACTCAAGCAGAAAAAGAGCAAATCTCGTGCTCTGCAGTACGCATGGAATGCACTCAAGATGCGTAATGTTCCCCTGAGAAAAGGGTCTCCCTTCAAGCGTGGCGTGTGTCTGAAAGTGACGACGATGACACCGAAGAAACCGAACTCTGCTTTGCGAAAGATCGCTCGTGTGCGTCTCACCAATGGACATGAAGTGAAAGCGTACATCATGGGAGAGGGGCACAATTTGCAGGAGCACTCCGTCGTTCTCGTCCGTGGTGGACGCGTCAAAGATCTTCCGGGAGTGCGCTACCACATTGTTCGCGGTGTGCTCGATACCGAAGGCGTGCGCGATCGGAAGAAAGGCCGCAGCCGTTATGGTGCGCGTAAAGCTAAAAAGTAAATTATGTCAGTACCGAAGTCCTACATTCCGGCCAACTCCAACCCGACAATTGAGAAGTTCATCAACTGTCTCATGATGCAGGGAAAGAAGAGCATCGCCCGTCGCTCGTTCTGGGAGGCGATGGCGGTCATGAAAACCCGTACGAAGGAAGAACCAATGGATGTTTTTCAGAAGGCGTTGCTCAATGTCACGCCGCTTATTGAAGTTCGTCCCAAACGTGTGGGAGGTGCCGTGTATCAGGTGCCGACCGAGGTGACGCCCAAGCGTCAGCAGTCACTCTCGATGCGCTGGCTCATTGCCGCTGCCCGCGAGCGCAAAGGCATACCGATAGCGCAGAAACTTGCGCTTGAGTTTCTCGATGCCAGCAACGAGCAGGGTGCTGCCTTCAAGAAGAAGGAAGACGTACTCAGGATGGCACAGGCCAACAAGGCCTTTGCGCATCTTGCGAAGTAGCGTCTGAACCGTAAACCGTCTGAACCATGATTCATGGGATTTTCCTGATAATCAGGATGTTTGTGATCAAGTTCATCCTCATAATCAAGCAAATCATGGTTCAGATGGTTGACATTTATTTTACAATATTCTACTTTCATCATAGTCCGTGGTAAACGTTTTATCACGGTATATTGATGTTTCTACAACATAGAAGGAGGTTTTCTCCCATGAGTGACCTAAAAGACGGTGGCGACCCGACCCCCAATCCGGCTGATCCGATGGCCACTCTGCCGTCCCTCAGTCCCAAGCCGAAGTCGGCGACGAAACCGGCCGAGCCGCTGAAGGTTCCTATGACCACGCTCATCGGTACGGCGCTTCTGTGCCTTTTGGTTGCCGGTCTTGTCGGCAACTGGATCGGTCGCGCCAACGTGTCCAACAAGGCTTCGGGCGATGCCGGACAGGAGGTGGCTCAGGAAGACGGCAAGCAGGCTCCGGTTGCGGCAGCTCCCGTGGACGTGTCCAAGAACGGACCGGTCACGATTGACCAGTTGCCGCTCTCGGAACACAACCAAGTCTACGGCGCATATGCCAAAGGTCCGGATGGTGATCCGTGTCGATACTACCTTCACACGGTAGGGCCGAAAGGCAAACACACGGTCCATTGTCTCAAGCTCGGTCCCGACGATCCGCAGACGCTTCCTGATCACTTCTACGTGATTGAGGTCGCGGGACAACGGAAAATCGTGGTCGAGCACGAGCACCAGCGAAAGGAGGCGGCTGATCCTGCCATTAAGGCCGAGCAACCGAAGAAAGAAACGTCAAAGTGACGCCTTGCCGGCGTTACGCCAGACATCCCAGGATGCGAGTCCTGGGGTGTTCTTTTGTTTATGCCCCTCCCCCTAACCCCCTCCCGCAGGGGGAAGATGGTGTTTGCATCCCGTTTCCGCTTCATCTATAGTCCTTTCGCACTTTTGCGCTAGCAGTGCGTATTTATTCTAGTCTTTTGCCCTTCTTCGTATGGATTTGAAAAATGTACGTAATATTGGAATCATCGCCCACATTGATGCGGGAAAAACCACCACTACTGAACGTGTTTTATATTACACAGGAAAGAGTTACAAAATCGGTGAAGTGCATGAGGGAGAGGCGACAATGGACTGGATGGAGCAGGAACGCGAGCGCGGGATTACGATCACCGCTGCCGCGACGCAGTGTCATTGGAAGGGGATGGTTCCCGGGCAGGGCGAACAGGATATTACGATCAACATCATCGACACGCCCGGTCACGTGGACTTCACGGCAGAAGTGGAACGCAGTCTCCGCGTGCTCGATGGCGGTGTGGTTGTGTTCGACGGATCTCAGGGCGTGGAGCCGCAGAGTGAGACCGTGTGGCGGCAGGCGGACAAGTACAGCGTCCCAAGGATTGCGTTCGTGAATAAGATGGATAAGACCGGAGGAGATTTTTTTATGTCTCTGGCCTCCGTCCATGACCGTCTCAACAAAGATGCGGTCGCGATTCAGTTACCCATTGGCGCCGAATCGGAATTCACCGGCGTCGTCGATCTTGTTGCAAAGAAGGCATACAAGTTTGAAGGAGAACACGGAGAGAAACGTTTGGAGATTCCGATTCCAGAGGACATGGAAAACCAAGTGATGGAGTACCGTGCCGTTCTCATGGAGAAAGTGGCGGAAAGCTGTGATGATCTGATTGATACGTACCTTGAAAACGGCGCTTTGACTGATGAGGAGTTGGCGATGGGCCTTCGCAAGGCAACAGTTGTGGGAAAGATCTACCCCGTGCTCTGCGGATCGTCTCTGAAGAATATGGGCGTTCAGTTGATGATTGATGCCGTTGTAGCCTATTTGCCGTCTCCGCTTGATGTTCCTGCGGTGAAGGGGCACAAGCCTGATAGTGAGGAAGAACTGCAGCGCAAACCCGATATCAACGAGCCTCTATCCGCTATCGCCTTCAAGATCGCCACTGATCCGTACGTGGGAAAACTCACCTTCGTGCGCGTGTACTCCGGTGTACTCAAAACCGGAACATCCGTGCTCAATACGCGCAGCGAAAACACGGAACGCATCGGTCGCATCGTGCGTCTGCATGCAAACAGTCGTGAGGAAATTACCGAGATTGGAGCAGGGGATATTGGCGCGGTTATCGGTGTGAAGGATGTGCGTACGGGCGATACGCTCTGTGATGAGAAAGATCCCATTGAACTCGAGTCGATCACGTTTGCAGATCCGGTGATTTCTATTGCGGTGGAACCAAAGACGAAGGCAGACCAGGAGAAGATGGGAACCGCTTTGCAGAAACTTGCAGAGGAAGATCCAACGTTTCAGGTGCGCAGCGATGAAGAGACGGGACAGACTATTATTTCGGGAATGGGAGAGCTGCATTTGGATATTCTCGTCGATCGCATGAGGCGGGAATTCAAAGTAGAGACGAATGTCGGGAAGCCGCAAGTGGCGTACCGTGAAACGATTCAGAAGGAAGTTGACCATGAGGAGAAGTACATCAAGCAGACCGGTGGTCGTGGACAGTACGGTCACGTGCTCTTCAAACTCATCCCGCAGGAGCCGGGAAAGGGATATGAGTTCGTCAATAGTGTTGTCAGTGGACGTATTCCTCGTGAATACATTTCCCCGTGTGACAAGGGATTCCAGGAAGGACTCAGTCGTGGAATTCTTGCGGGTTTTTCGCTTGTAGATGTGAAAGTCGATCTCTATGACGGGTCCTACCATGATGTAGACTCCTCCGAGATGGCGTTCAAGATGGCAGCGAGTATCGGTTTGCAAGAGGCTGCCCGAAGAGCAGATCCGTGTATCCTCGAACCCATTATGAGAGTGGAAGTGGTCACGCCGGAGGAATTCCTCGGAGATGTGATGGGTGACCTCAACTCCCGTCGCGGGATGATTTCCGGAACCGAAGACCGCGGACTTGCCAAAGTGATCCATGCGCAAGTTCCTCTCGCGCAGATGTTCGGCTACGCCACCGATATCCGTTCCATGACGCAGGGTCGTGCGAGCTACTCCATGGAACCGAGTCACTACGACAAAGTTCCGAAGAACGTCGCAGAGGAGATCATCAAAGAGAGGAAAGGCGGGAAGTAGAGATGTACGGAGTTTACAGTGCTCCGAGTTGCACCTGCATATCATGCATTGTGCCATTGCGCCACACGGTGAGTGCGAGCATGTCTCCTGGCTTGCGACTGCGAATGAGTTCGGTAAGCATATCGCCTTCGGTCAACCGCACGCCGTCTGCAGTGCAGATGATATCAAAGTTCTGTAAACCAGCTTTAGAAGCAGGCGACCCTGCGACAACCGCAGGCTGTGATGTATCTTTACGTGGCACCAGTAGAACGCCGTGGTCAAGCGGCAGGTTCATCTGTTGTGTCACGGGAATGTAGTGTACGCCGAGATACGGCCTTGCTGCCGCATGCGAAGGCATGTCGTCTTGGGGCAGGAGAGTCACGATGAAGGAGACGATCAGTGTGAGAATGAAGACATACATGACATGCAGTGTACCTGTGTCTGTATTGCGGCTCATATTGCGTGTGTTCTCTATGTATGATCTGCTATTTCTCTATTCTTGTAGTAAACGGATTGTAAAGTAAATTGAACTTGCTACTTAGAGAAGGGAAGCATAGCCTTTCGCGGCTTGATCCTTTTCACCACTCTCGAAATACCCAAAGGAGGTATGTCATGAGAATTGTTGCTTTTACGGCTCTGTTTCTGTGTGCACAGTCGATGGCTGTGGCACAGGAACACCCGCAACGAAAACCGCTACAGAGCATCGATGAAGCGCTGAGCTGCGAGTTCGGCGCGCAGGGATTCCTGCACGGGTCCATTCCGTGCATGGAAGAGTACGTCTGGACCTACGGAAAGAGTGTCCTTGGCGAGAACTTCAGCCTGCGTCCGGAAAATGATGACGTGCGCAAAGCACTCAAAGATTCTTCGTGGCACCAGCAGGCGACGCTCTGGGGTCGCGTTGTCGAAAACAAGGCGACGCCTCAACGGCACATCATGGTTACCAAGATACAACTGGGCAAACCGTGGCAGCCGAAGGTGGACTTCGAGTTCACCAAAGCCAAACGCATGCCCTATCTGAGCGATCAGCTTGACAAGAAAGTGCAACTCAACTGCCTTGTCCATGGTATTGCACACGGAGGGCGCGTTCTCGTCATTGAGTACGGCGGCTGGCCGATTCCGGTGGCGATCGACAAGGACCAGGTCCATCTTACGAAGGATCTCTGGTCCAACGATGTGATTATGCTCTCTGCCGAGCGGCGGGCCGGACATGGGAAGGGGCCGGTTCACCTGTCTTTGCAGAAGCTGGAGAAGGAATCTCCCATCAAGATGCTGTCATCCATGAAGGAGGCAAACGGGAAGAAGATCGGTGTGCAGGGGATGCTCACGTGGTATCCCAAGAGTCCCTTCACGGACGAAGCATGGGCTGTGTCCGAAATGAGGAACGGCGTTCAGCGCACCTTCTTTCTCATTCCTGCCAAAGGGGCGGATGCGAAAGCGCTTGACGAGAAACTGCGTCAGGCGTGGAAGAAGCACAAGAAGGGCTTCATCGCCTACGCTGGCCGGTTTGCCCACCCTGCTATCACGGTGACCGTAAGTGGTACCGTGCGCTCTACCCAGTACCAGGGGAATCCGGCACTCCTGGTGGACCCGAAAGATGTGGTTATCCTCAAGTAACATTGCCGGAGTCACACAAGTTCAGGATCAGGTTCCAACCCCACGCACTGTGCGTGGGGTTGTTTTTCTGTAGGTACAGAAATAAGGTGGTGAGATATTGATTCAATTCACTAGCGAATTGGTATGACGTGGACGTACGTATGACGAGCATCTTATATTTTACTATGATATATAAAAAAATTCTTGCAAATACAGTGTCATGCTGTATCGTCGCATGTTATCTGGTCTTTAACATGGTATAACCAATGAAAGGAGGGTGTTATGAACACTCTTCGTAACTTTCTAAGTCTTGCTGTGCTACTGTGCATCCCGTTCGTTGTATGGGCGCAGGAGAAGATGAAGCTTGATACGGCGACAATGAAACAGGATGTGGAAAAAGCTATTGGATTCTTTGACCATAATCGCTACCTGAAGCGAGAACATGGCAAACGCATCCTGCGACGCTGTATCATGGACTGGATTGCGTGGGCAGAGAAAAATGAGATGTACTCTGCCGATTTTCCTTTTCTCTCTCTACTCCAGGAGGGCAAAGATCCATCTCTTGAAGTGACGGTCCGCAAGGAAGATATGCTTGAGTTTTATGAGAAGCAGGTGATGACATTACGGTGGAGCACGAAGCGGTTTTGTCTTCCTCAAAATTGGCAAGCGTCCCCTCCGCGCGTATCGGCCCTACTCAACGAACTGTCTCAGCAGTACGGGTGTCGCTTCACCATTCACCAAAAGCATAATCTTGCCATCAACTGGTCTTTGCAAGGAGATCCCGTAATCAAGGATGGAATGGATCTTCATGGCAGAACCTTCTGGCAAGTCTTATCGAGTGTGAACAAGGTCCATCCTGCATTGCGCATTCAGCAGTATGGTGATCATAGCTACCATCTTGCGCAGTGGTGGGGTGGCGATGGACAAGCCTACTTTGCCAATGATGGAGTGATCGGTGCCATTTTGCGACAAGAACGCGGAGGGTCGACGCTTTGGTTGGAGTACATGGCGGAACCGCACTTGCTTCTTGAACATGTGAAAGTCAAGCGGGCCCACATGAAAATGCCAGGAGGCAGTTCCCAT
>PFDS01000049.1:18259-18446 GCA_002772605.1 Candidatus Peregrinibacteria bacterium CG10_big_fil_rev_8_21_14_0_10_49_16 | reverse complement strand
CACGAGAGAGGGTGGAGAAGATAGGAGAAATGGGCATATGTCTGAACCACAGATTACACGGTTCAGACAATCATTTCACCTCGTATGTCAGTGTGACATCGACACGCACTTCCTGCTCTCCGGCAGGAATCGGCGGCGCTTTTTCTTCCATAGCTCCACCCATGCCGTCCATCGCACGCATCATCAT
>PFDS01000049.1:17421-18236 GCA_002772605.1 Candidatus Peregrinibacteria bacterium CG10_big_fil_rev_8_21_14_0_10_49_16 | reverse complement strand
CAATCGTAAATGACACCCCACCGGCCTGGTTTGCTCCCGCTGAAGTTGCCGCACCCAGCACGTCGTCCACCTTATCCAGGTCACGCACCTTTACACGCAGACTCTGACTGGCCTCGTATCCTTTGAGTACGCGTCCCTGACGTTCCGTCCAGTCGTAGATCGGATTGAGTGATAGCTGCTCCGTACGAATGTCTTTCTCTTCAATACCCACACGCTTCACGGCAGCAAATACTGCGTCCATTCCCTTCGAGAGTCGCTCCATTGCTTCCTGGGCATCACGCCCAGGCGGCGTCTGAATGCCAAAAGAGAGTTCCGCAATATCCGGAACCGCAAACACGCGATCGTCTCCGGAGACCGTGATCATCGTGGGCGAGTAGTCCTGCGCTTCTATGTACTTTCCGCCCATGTACATGCCCCCGGCTATGAGAGCAACAATGATGGGGAGCCAAACTGGCGGACGAAGAAAAAGTCTATGTTCTTCCATGAAGGAAAGTATATCAGCAATTCCAAGCAATTAGCTATTTCTTTTTTCCATTTCTTCCAACGCTTCCTGTGGGCACATATTCTTGCAGTACAGCACACACGCCAGAAGATTGCGCATCTCGAGCTGCATCACGTGCATAGAGGCAGCATACACCGGAGCACTGGGGTCTTGCAGGATCCTCTGTTCCTGCTGCCTGGCAAACTGAAGACGCACGAGGGTATCTGACCGCTGCCATATCCGACGTTGCTCCTCTTCGGACAAGTTTTTCTGACACAACTCGTCGAACAAACACTGCAGTTGCCCGTTTTCACTCCCAAAAAACTGCTGTCGT
>PFDS01000049.1:0-17380 GCA_002772605.1 Candidatus Peregrinibacteria bacterium CG10_big_fil_rev_8_21_14_0_10_49_16 | reverse complement strand
ATCACATGTACAACGTCTGGAGTGATGTACTCGAGAAGACGAGCGTAGTGGGTGACGAGTAAGATGGTAGGACGATCGCGCATCGAGTTCACGCCAGCGGCAACGGTTTTGAGAGCATCGACATCAAGACCAGAATCGGTTTCATCAAGAAGAGCAAGCCTGGGCTGCAGTACTCTCATCTGCAGTATCTCCGCTTTCTTCTTCTCTCCTCCGCTGAATCCCTGATTCACGGGCCGCTCGATGAGTGCAGGATCCATGCGGAGTATGTCCATTTCCTGCTCCAAACGTTTCTGAAACTTCAGCACAGACAATTTTCGTTCTCCTCGTGCTCTCGCTTGGGCTGCGTGGGCTGCAAAGAGAAAGTGACGCAAACGTACACCGGCGATATCTTTAGGGTACTGGAATGCGAGAAAGAGACCGGTCGATGCGCGCTCATGCGGCTCCATTTGCAGAAGGTTCTTCCCACAAAACTGCACGGAACCGCCGGTAACCTCGTACTTGGGATGTCCCATAAGCGTACTGACGAGTGTGGATTTCCCAGACCCATTTGGCCCCATGATGGCATGGATCTCACCTTCGTTGACCGTAAGATCAACTCCGTGGATGACCTCAGTGCCTTCTACAGACACACGCAGATTGGAGGTAGCTAAGAGAGACATTGCGTAGGATGAGGGTTAAGATTAGGGTGAGGAGGTGCCCCAAATACGGTTCCATTTTGCCGGCCAAGTGACTTTAGTCCAAGCAGAAAAGGGACAGAAAATCCTCAAAATTGCGCTTGATAACGGCATTCCCATGGAACACGCATGCGGGGGAAATGGGTTCTGCACCACCTGTATGTGCACTGTGCAAGAGGGTATGGAACACCTTTCGCACCGCAACGACCGCGAGGAAAATATGGGCATCACCAGCGATCCCTGGCGCCTCGGCTGTCAGACAAGCGTAGTGGGAGATGGAGATATTGTTATTGAAGTTGGAGAATAGCTCACGCTCGTGCAAGTGACAGAAGTTTTTCTTTCACTTCCTCATTGTAAGGCTCTACCTTATTGATCTTTCTATAGGTGACCTCTGCCTTCTCGTTCTCACCAACCTGTAAATAACACTCAGCAAGAAGATGCAGAAGTTCCATATCTCGAGAGAGAGTCATTGCTGCTTTCTCCAGTAACGGAACCGCTTCGCTAAAATGCCCTGCAGCAATACACGCACGGCCGAGCACGGAAGCACGTTCCGGGTTTTTACTGTCACGCTTGTACGCCTCCTGGTAAGCGTAACAGGCTTCCACAAACTTCTCTTGGCGGTAATACGCCAGCCCTAAGTTAGCATGGAACGACACGTCATCGTGTTCTTGCAAGAGTTCTTTATACATTGCTTCCGCTTTCGACTCACGGCTACTCGTCAGATACAACCTTGCCAACTGTGCTTTGACTTCACTTGCTCCCGGCTGAATGGTGAGCGCCTGAATCAAGATGCGTTCTACCTCCTCATGTTTCCCCTGTGCCTCAGCACGTTCCGCTTGACGCAGAAGTAAACGCACCTGCTGTAACTCCACGGCAGAGACACGAGGATTCTTTGGCGGCTTTTGAATTTTTGTCTCCTCAAATACCTTCGCTCCGCGCTCTTCCAGAGATTGAAAACGCTGGCGCACACTTCGCACAAAACGTCGCACAAAACGCTGACGCAGCAGTAAACGCACAGAGAGAATGGCGCAGATGCCAATAAAGGAGCCGAGGAACACGAGAACGTAAATCATGACTCAAAGAAAAGATATTCTACCATAAAGACAAAAGAATGCTATCAAGAATAGTGCTGCTTCGCAAGCAGTGCGTGCAGACAGAGTAGCGCTACACCAAGCGTAATACAACTATCAGCCACATTGAATATGGGGAATGAACCTACTTGAATGAAGTCTGTCACTTGAACGTCCAACAAACGGTCAACAGTATTCGCCAACCCTCCACCAAGAATGAGGCCAAATCCCCATGCATTCACCCATGTTTTTTCACTGTGGAAAGCAATGTACAGCACAAACAACAATGCAAGAAGAATGAGAAGCTCCTGCAAAGGGGAAGGGATATGCACACCGAAGGCCACACCCGTGTTATATGTTCGCTGTACACCCACCCACGAACCCAGAAGCGCAATGCGCTTTGACAGAAAATGCTCTGCCAGCAGGGCTCCTGCCATGCTGAATCCGAAGCTCCCGATAAAGATAGTCCACAAGTGACGCACATTCCCTATACTACCTTGCGTGCTTACAAAGCTCATCTCTCTTCTTCAGCGCATGGATCTCCTCCTGCTCGGCATTACCTGTGGACTCACGTTTTTTGGCGTTGCCATGATCGCAAGCGTGAGCGTCTTTGAAAGCTACCAACTGACGGAACGACTCACGGCTCAAGGGACACTCAGCACACCAACGAACTCATTTTATTTATGGCGTAGCTTTTTTCACATGCTCGTGGGTTTTGGAGTCATGATTACCGTGGCCTGCATCCCATACCATTTTTGGCGGTACTCCGCACATGTGATCTTCGCCGGCACACTGCTGCTTGTACTCGCTCTCTTCCTTCCCGGCACTAGCAACGATTACGGTACTGCACAAAGCTGGCTCGTCATTGGGGGTTTTTCACTGCAACCATCTGAATTTTTGAAACTGAGTTTGATTTTCTATCTTGCCCTCTGGCTCCAGAAACGCGAACAGTGCATCTCCACGTTGAAAGAGGGCTTCTACCCCTTCGCTGCACTGCTCTTCATCAGCACTGCTCCTATCGCCATCCAACCTGACCTCGGCTCCTTTATGGTTCTCTCTGCAATTGCGGTTACGATGTTCTTCCTGGCAGGAGGAAGTATTCTTCACTTAGGACTGGGTACAGCCCTTGCCAGTGCATTCGGCTTGCCGTTTATTTTACAGGAAGAGTACATTCGCAACCGGTTCAAGGTCTTTCTCTTTCCAGACGCACCAACATTTACCGAAACAATTGGGTTCCAAATTCAGCAGGCGCTCATTGCCATTGGTAGCGGGGGACCATTCGGTGTCGGGTATGGAAAGTCCATCCAGAAGTTTGGGTATCTTCCCGAAGTACAAGCAGACATGATCTTTGCCGCCATGGCAGAAGAGCTGGGGTTTTTCCGTATCCTGATTATCTTTTGTCTCTACGGGGTGTTTGTCGTACGCGGATTTACCATAGCTCGCCGGGCTCCCGATCGCTTTGGATTTCTCGTGGCAAGTGGCATCACCATGTGGATCGCATTCCAAACAATCATTAATATTGCCGTCAATATGTCCCTCTTCCCACTCACCGGACTCACACTCCCCTTTATTAGTTATGGAGGATCCTCTCTTGTAGCTCTTCTTGCAGGAGTCGGCGTTCTCCTCAATATCTCCCTTCACGCGGGATCTCACCAACCGGCCCACAGGCGATACGTCCGACCAGGAATGGGGAGTTTGCGACGGAGTTTTGGTCTATGACACACACGGTTCTCTTTGTAGGCGGTGGTAGTGCCGGTCACATTGCTCCGTCAGTTGCTGTGTGGCGCGCACTAGAGCAGATGCGGCCAGATCTGCATGCACATTTCGTCTGCTCTCCACGAACAGCAGACCGTTTATTTCTTGAAGGAGAAGAACTCCCATACACCACTACTCCTTTTCTTACAGGGGGTTGGACACTGTCGTTTTCCTTTTGGAGACACCTCCTGCTCGCATTTCGTCTGCTTCATACACACAAACCTGACCTCATCTTCAGTACGGGAGGGCGCTTAAGCATTCCTTTCGGACTAGCAGCCTGGTCACAGGGCATTCCGGTTCTACTCCATGAGTCAGATGCCGTGTCTGGTCGAGCGAACCGTTGCCTTCGGTTCCTTACCAAAGAAGCATGCTCTGGGTTTCCCCAACACGGATATACCCATACCGGACACCCCGTTCGTCCGGAACTTGCGCAAGGGTCGAAAGAAGAAGGGCTTCGGATAACAGGGTTCTCCGGAGAGCGTCCGATTCTTCTCATATGGGGAGCGAGCCAGGGAGCACAGGCGATTAATGAAGTTACTCTCACCCTACTCCCTCAACTGACAGCACTCTGCGACGTCATTCACATTACCGGTCCAGGAAAGACTGCAGACGTACAACAGAAGACTGGAGACAAACCGTGTTACTGGAGCACTGAATTTGCTACCAACGACCTTCCTCACCTTTTTGCCGTTACAGACCTTGCTATCAGTCGTGCAGGAGCAAACAGCATTGCAGAACTCGCTATGAACGCAGTCCCAACAATTCTCGTACCCATACAAGGCCTTGCCCAAGATCACCAAGTGCGAAATGCAGAGACTGTAGAGAAGTCAGGCGGGTGTATCCTTCTGTACCAAAAAGATTTAGAAAATAATTTATACAACCTTGTCCAGTCACTTCTCCAACATGCAAATCGAAGACAGAAGATGGCTGAGGCCATCAAGACACTGTCTACGCCGGACGCACCTAGACTTATTTCTAAAATTATTCTCAAATATATTGAAAGTACGACACCGGAACACTAGGCTAATCCGGAACTATGTATAAGTTCCTCCTCCCCCTATTTGCCTTGGCGCTTTTGCTCAGCTGCACGCCACAGGAGACTCCACCTACCGCGAACACAACGATGTCCGACTATGACGGCCCCCTCCTCTCTGGCACACATGCCGTGACCCTGAAAACGAGTAAGGGAGACATTGTCTTGGAACTCGATGCAGACAGTGCGCCAAAAACAGTGACGAACTTCGTTGTGCACGCAAAGAACGGTTACTACGACGGACTGACATTCCACCGTATTATCCCCGACTTCATGATTCAGGGCGGCGACCCCAGTGGCAACGGTACCGGCGGAGAGAGCATTTACGGTCCCACATTCGAAGATGAGCCAAACTCGCTTCCCATGGTGCGCGGTGCTATCGCCATGGCAAACCGCGGACCAAATACGAACGGTTCCCAGTTCTTCATTGTGCAAGCTGACGAAACTCCCTGGCTCCAGGGGAAGCACACGGTCTTCGGACGCGTTACTACAGGTCTCGGCGTTGTCGATACCATAACTCAAATGGAGCGCGATGCGCGGGATATGCCGGTTGAACCTGTGACATTTACAGTAGAGGTAGAGTAAACTTTGAGGGCATGCGTACGCGATTTGCCCCATCACCGACTGGGTTTTTGCATATTGGAGGTCTTCGGACAGCCCTGTATGCGTATCTTGTTGCCAAACAGAGCAACGGTGTATTTCTCCTGAGAATTGAAGACACTGATAAAGAACGGGAAGTAATTGGTGCTACGGAAAATATTCTCCGTACACTCCACTGGGCAGGTATTCCTCCCGACGAAGGCGTCGTTCTGGACAGCGAAGGCCGTGTAACGCAACGGGGAGACAAAGGCCCGTACATTCAATCAGAGCGCCTCGCAATCTACCAGAAGTATGCCGAGGACCTCCTTGAGAAAGGGTGTGCGTACTACGCCTTCGACACCGAGGAAGATATTGAACATATGCGTGACAACGAGAAACGGGCAGGAAACCCTGCACCGAAGTATGATGCATCGATTCGCATGCGTATGAAAAACGCACTGACGCTCTCTGAAGACGAAGTGCAGGAAAAGCTGAAGAATGCAGAACCATACGTCGTACGCATGAAGATTCCTGATGGAAATGTCGTGAGTTTCACCGACGACATCCGCGGGAAGGTGGAGTTCCGCGGACTGGAAATCGACGACCAGGTTCTTCTGAAAAGCGATGGCTACCCTACGTATCACCTTGCCAACGTCGTTGACGATGAGCTGATGAACATTGATATCGTGATCCGTGGAGAAGAATGGCTAAGTTCGACGCCAAAACACCTTCTCCTCTACGAGTTTCTCGGTTGGCAGGCACCACGTTTTGCACACGTACCACTGCTCCTGAACGCCGACCGAACAAAACTCAGCAAGAGACAAGGAGACGTTGCGGCAGAAGACTACACTGCACAAGGCTACCTGCCCGAAGCACTCCTCAACTTCCTTGCGCTCCTTGGGTGGAACCCGGGTACGCCACAGGAACTGTTCACGCTCGGTGAACTCGTGGAAGAATTCAGTATTGACCGCATCCAGAAGGGCGGTGCGGTTTTCGACACGGAAAAACTGAAGTGGCTGCAGGGTCAGTGGATGAGAAAAATCCCTGCAGAGGACTTCGCAAAACGCATTCACCCAGTTGTGGCAGAAGAGATTCCCGCAGCCGCTCTGGACAAGGCGTTTGCAAAAAAAGCTTCCCTCATTCAAGACCGTATTCATTTCTTCTCGGAAAGTGCCGATATGGTACGATTCTTCTATGAACGACCGGAGGTGGACAACAAGTTACTGGTGAACGAAAAACAGAACGTGACAGAAGCGGCGCTTCCAGAGATTCTCAACACCCTTAAAAGGATGTTGGCAGACATAGACGATTGGACTGACGAGAAGCTGTTAGAAACCAGCAAAAAGACAGCAAAAAAGCACAATCTCAAACTTGGTCAGCTCCTCTGGCCGCTGCGCGCGGTCCTCACAGGGAGAAAATTCAGTCCCGGAGCAACGGAAGTAGCAGAAGTCTTGGGGAAGGAGGAGGTGCTGGAGCGACTAGAGGCAGTTACGGTATAATGCAATCCATGTCCACCATCTCCTCAAAGAGGAACGTTGAAGTGCCGATCAAGATTGATCACAACCGCGCGATTATCGAAGGAAAAACGCCAGTACCGTTTCAGACGTTCGTGAACCTCATTCTGCAACGGAAAGTATTCAACCTCTTCAAAGAGTGGGGAAAAGAACCCGTGATTATCGACAGCGACCTTCTCACACGACTTGCAAGCGCACCGCAGGACTCGCAGGAAAACCGCTCGCGACTCGTTCTTGTCACACTCGTGGTTGGTATTCTTACCGGCGTATTCTTCTTCGCGTTGGGACAGGCGGTGCTCCTGAGCATCTTCCATATGCCCCTCGATCTCCGCGACCTCGTTCTTATTGTTGCAGGACTCTTTGCGTTCACTGTTCTGACAAAAATCATGATGCAGATCCAACGCAGACCAAAATCTGAAAAATTGACCGAGACAATGGAGAAATTAGCGGGAATGGTGGGAAAATGAGGTGTAGAATATGGCGCTATGAATCTGCAGGAACTCGTGCCTCTCGGCCCAAAAACCACCATGCGTATTGGTGGAAAAGCGCTGTGGTATGTGGAGCTTCAGACTGAGAAAGACGTCGAAGACATTGTGCAATTTGCTGCAGAACGACACCTCCCACTTGTGACGCTTGGCGGCGGATCCAATACGATTTTTGCGGACGGGGTAATTGAGGCGGTGGTGGCGAAGGTGGTGGCAGACGAAATGAGGATACGTGAAGCCACTCACCATGACACACCACGCCTTGTCACCGTCCACTCTGGAAAAATTCTTGCGGTCCTCATAAACGAACTCGCGGAAAAGAATCTCGATCTCTCGCCGCTGACAGGAATTCCCGGCACACTCGGCGGCGCGATTTTCGGCAATGCAGGACAAGGCGCGGGGGGCATCTGGCTGGGTGCATTTGTGGAAGCAGTCACGTTCTACCACCAGAAGCAGTGGAAGACATGGACACGAGAAGAGTGTGGGTTTGGGTACCGCGAAAGTATCTTCAAAAAGATACATACTCCTATCATCTGGAAAGCAACGCTCTCTGTTCCTGTACGCCCTCACATAGAGGTCCAGACAGACATCGATCAACTTCTCCAGAAACGCATCGAGACGCAACCCCATATCAAAACAGGCGGATCATGCTTTAAGAGCCTCTCTGACGGCACACCGGCGTGGAAGATTCTGGATGCGGCAGGATTTCGGGGACGGATGAAGGGGCATGTACAGATCGCCGAGAAGCATGCGAACTTTCTCCTTAATACTGGCAAGGCCACCTTCGCCGACACAAAAGCGCTCGTCGAAGAGGTACGTTCCACGGTAAAAGCGCCTCTCGACGTCGAAATGCGGTTTGTGGGGGAGGATGGGAGAGTGGTGTTCTGATATTGACTTTATAAACTAATTAGTTTATAAATACTAGTAGTAACGTCGTTTTCTCACACCCACAGAAGGAGGACGGTAGCATGACTACCCCTGCCCCCTTGTTCCTCACCCTTGGAACCACCCGCGTTCGGGTCACCAAATCCCCGACCATCGTCGGTCGGCACTGGACGGCAGACATTCGTCTGCCACTTGCGGACGTGTCGCGACGCCACTGCGAACTCTTGTGGAAGAACGATCAATGGACCGTTCGTGACTTGGAGTCCCTGAACGGTACATCCGTGAATGAAAACCAAATTAACAAGGAAATCCCTCTCCAGGAAGGAGATATCCTCCGAATCGGAAGTTTCGCTCTCCACGTTGCGTTTGCGGCAGAGGAAGAGGGTGAGTAATCCACACTCTCTGCCACCAAGAAAGACGTTGCCCGCATGGGCAACGTCTTTTCGCTATGACTCTTATCCCCCTCCCCTTGCCCCCGTAAAGGGGCGTGGCCCCCACGGGGCTTTACGCCCTCCCTCAAGGGAGGGGAACTTTTTTTATTAAAACGGCAAGTCCTCTGCCTTGATTTCCGACTCGTAGTTGATATCCGGAATATTTCCCGCAGCAACAAGCTCTGATGCGGGTTCACGTTGTTGAGGAGAAGTGTGCTGCTGCATAACTGGTGAGGCAGATGCTTCCTGCACACGCATATTTCCTTCAACAGAAGGATTGGCAACACCCAACAGACTGACCTGATCTGCAATAATTTCGGTTACATAGCGCTTGGCTCCTGCCTGTGTTTCGAAGCTCCGCGTCTGTACACGCCCCGCTGCATACACACGGTTGCCCTTTTTGATGCCTTGCATAGTCTCCTGTGCAAGGTCTCCCCAAATCACTACATTGTGAAATTCCGTGTTCTCACGCATCTCTCCCGTATTCTTGTCTTTCCACCGGTCATTCGTCGCAACTCCAAGCGTAAGCACATGCTGCCCTGACGGCGTCGTGCGCATTTCCGGATCACGCGTGACATGACCGAGGACTTCTCCACGGTTGAGTGACTGCAAAACCTGCTTCGCACCCTGGGGTTGCGACAATTGTCCGTCTTTTGGATCGAGCAGAATCATCTCCTGCGCATTCACTTTTGTCTTCGTGCGCTTTTCTCCTGTTTGCTGATCATCCCAACTATCCGTCTGCAGACGCCCCGCAATAAACACATGCGAACCGGGACGCACAAACTGTCCCGCGACTCCTGCCATTCCTCCCCACAACGTCACAGTATGAAAACTCCTCCCTTCCTGCTCACCCGCAGCTGTGGTAAACGTGTGAGGAACGACAATATTCAAATCTGCCACATTCGTTCCACTGGGAAGTGTTTTGAGGTCAACAGATTGTGTTTGGTAGCCAATAAGGGATATACGATTGAGAGAGAACATAGAACGAAGAAGGTAGAAATTAGAAGGGAGAGGATAGTACAGGAAGGTGAGGGTAGCTTGATGCTGTGATCATGAAAAGATTTGGTATGCTATCTGTATGAAAGTTTCGGACTTTGTCCACCTGCATTGTCACTCCACCTACTCTCTCCTTGAAGCACTGCCGAGTCCAAAGGAGATTGTGGCACGTGCGAAGGAGCTCGGGCAATCCGCGGTAGGGCTCACCGATAAGCACAGTGCACATGGACTTGTTGAGTTCTACCAGGCTGCAGACAAGGAAGGCATGAAAGCCGTGTTAGGTATAGAGCTTCTCATTGAGGGCACACCGCTTGTCCTTCTTGCCCGAACGCAGGAAGGGTATGAAAACATTCTCAAGCTCGCAACAATTGCTGCGTCGGAACACAGCCACACGCTGCCAACTGTTTCCTGGACAACGCTGACAGAACATGCTCACGGCCTCTTGGCTCTCTCCGGACCTCCAGCAAACGCCATCCCACAGGCAGCTCTGGTCGAAAACGCCGAAACGATTACCAGGCTCACCAAAGCACACCAGGAACTATTCGGGCAAGAGAACTTCTACTACGAACTCATTGACCTGCCCGAAGCCAACGGACAGTTAGAAATTAACCAACAACTTATTCGCTGGGGAAGAGAGCTTGGTGTTCCTCTTGTAGCAGGTTGCGCCAGTCACTACTGCTCTGCGGACGATGCAGAGGTGCATGATGTTCTCTTGGCTATTAAACACAACGCACGCATAGACGATCCCACTCGCTTTTCGATGCGACAGAATACTTACTCCATGCGTCCATTCGAAGAACTGGAGGAAGTATTTTCACACGTACCGGAAGCACTGGAAAACACCAAAGTCATCGCCGACCAGTGTCATGTCACATTTGATTTTAAAACATACCATATCCCCCGCTTCGATGTCCCAACACAAAAAACGGAGGAAGAACACCTGCGAGAACTCAGTCTGCAGGGTTTTGCAGAGCGCTACCCCAACCAAACACCAGAGCAAAAAGAGCAGTTAGAACACGAACTCAAAATCATCACAGACATGGGATTCGCGGGCTACTTCCTGATCGTTGCGGACTTCATCAACGAAGCAAAACGCCGCGGTATAACCGTTGGACCCGGACGTGGCTCAGCCGCCGGTTCCATGGTGTCCTACTGTTTGAATATCACCACGCTCGACCCATTGGAACACGGACTCATCTTTGAGCGATTTTTAAATCCCGAACGCATCAGCATGCCCGATATTGACATCGACTTCGCAGACAACAGACGTGACGAAGTGCTGGAGTACGTGCGAGGAAAGTACGGCACAGAGCGGGTAGTGCAAATTTGTACTTTCGGAACCCTCGCTGCACGCGCAGCTGTGAAAGACGTCGGACGTGCCTATGGCGTACCTTTCTATGAAATGAACGTGCTCGCAAAACTCATTCCTGCGCGACCAGGAACCACGTTACAACAAGCACTGGAAACACCTGAATTGAAACTCGCATACGACAGTAACGAACTGTACCGCACCATCATCAACGCTGCTCTCAAACTTGAAGGAAAAGTACGCCACGTTTCCGTGCACGCGTGCGGCGTGATTATTACACCGGAACCCACGGTGAAATACACCGCACTTCAACCTGCACCAAAAGACGAGGATGTGACAATCACACAGTACTCTGCAAAACCACTCGAAGCTCTCGGTCTTCTAAAAATGGACTTTCTTGGCTTAAGTAACCTCACCATCATTCAAACAACACTGGCAATTATTGAACGAACACGAAAAGAAAACATTGATATGAGCAGGATTCCCATTGACGATGCAAACACATTTGCTCTCCTGCAACGTGGAGAGACAACCGGCATCTTCCAGTTGGAATCCGGCGGCATGCGCCGATACCTGAAACAGTTGAAACCTACGAAGTTTGGAGATATTACCGCCATGGTTGCTCTGTACCGCCCAGGTCCAATGGAGTGGATCCCAAACTACATCAAACGTAAGCATGGACGTGAAGAAGTGAAGTATCCACACCCGGACCTCCAAGAGATCTTTCAGGAAACCTACGGCATTGGCGTATACCAAGAACAGATCCTTCAACTTGCCCGGACACTTGCAGGCTTTACGCTCGGAGAAGCGGACATGCTACGGCGTGCTATCGGAAAAAAGATTAAACACGAACTCGATGCACAGCAGCAGAAATTCACCGAGGGAGCACAGAAACAGGGGCATGAGAAAAAGCTCGCGGAAAAGATTTTTGAAGACGTGATCATGCCTTTTGCCGGCTACGGTTTTGTGAAAGCACACGCCGCTTGTTACGCACGTATTGCCTACGAAACCGCTTACTTAAAAGCACACTACCCCACAGAGTTCATGGCTGCTCTCCTGAGCAGTGACGCACAAGTAACCGACCGTGTCCTCATTGAAATTGAAGAATGCCGCCAGATGGGTATCGACGTTCTTCCACCAGACATCAACGAATCACTGAAAAACTTTACCGTGACATCCAGCAACGACCGTAAAGCTATTCGCTTTGGACTCTCTGCTATAAAAGGCATTGGCGTGAGTTCCGTCGAGCACATTATCAAAGAACGAAAGGAGAATGGGAAGTTCACTGCAGTTGACGACCTTGCACAGCGACTCCCGGCCAAAACCCTCAACAAAAAACTACTTGAAGCGCTAGCAAAATCCGGCGCACTGGACTCTCTGGGCAGTAGAAAAGCACTGGTAGAGCACTACCAAAAAATCATCGACTACCGCAAGCTCTACGGCGACGTGAACACCCAACAACATAACCTCTTTGATGAACTTCACGGAGACGATGCCACTCTTCCTCCCATCGAACTCCCCGCTACCCCGGATGCATCTCAACAGGAAAAGTTGGCGTGGGAAAAAGAGACGCTCGGCCTGTATGTCTCCAGTCACCCTCTTGCAGGACTCAAGAAGTACATTGGCAAAAAGGCACACCTCATTGCCAACTTCACGAAGAAAGATATCAACCGTAAAGTGACACTCGCTGGCATCGTAGAGGGGGTAAAAAAAATCCGCACAAAGAAGAATGAGACGATGGCTATCATCACGCTCGGTGACCCTACGGGAAAAATGGAAGTGACACTTTTCCCACGTGTATATGCAGAGGCAGAAAAACAGCTCGATCAGCCCGATACCGTTCTCGTCGTTGGCGGAACACTCAACTATCGCAACGGACAACTGCAACTCAACGCAGGAGCACTCAAGCGCTCTTCCCTTTCCACCATCGTACAAAAAGCAAAAGAACAAGGGCTCTTCGATGAAGAAGAAGCGAAACGCGGTACTACTCCCATCGTGCGCACACTGGACGAAGAAGAGTCTGTAGAAATGCTCGACGAAGAGGGGAATATTGTTGCCGGAACAAACCTGATAGTGGGTGTACAAGAAACGGACAGTTACCTAGGACCACTTGGCGCATGGATTGCCCAAGGGATGGACACGACTGAACCCCTGACAAACATTCAACACCAGTGCCCTCCTCCTTTGAAACACTCCATTACTCTCCCAACGCAAGCACCCAAAAAACTCCTCCTCGACCTGAAAAAGACTCTCACGGCACACCCTGGCGAAGAGAGTGTGGAACTGAAAATCGGAGCACAATCCATACCCCTTCCACTGAACATCGCCATGACGGAGGAGTTGGAGAAGGAGATTACACAAATACTGGAACAGTACACCGTGTCACCTTGAGCCTACCGTATGACAACTACCCTTCCACCTACTACTGACAGCATAAAGAAAGCCTGTGCCATTCTCAAAACAGGCGGCGTCGTCATTCACCCTACCGAAACCTGTTACGGTTTGGCGTGCGACCTGACAAACCCAGATGCTGTTGCGAAGCTCTTTGCCCTCAAACAACGTCCCACAAACCAACCTGTCAGTGCACTACTCTCTTCCCTGGAAGAGGCAAAGAAGTACGTTGAGTGGAGTGAGAAAGCAGAAGAGCTGGCACGGGCATACTTGCCTGGACCACTGACATTGATCCTACCAGTTCGCAAAGATACCCCTCACGTTCTCTACACCACACCACACATACCAGCACCCACTGTCGGCATCCGCATCTCCTCTCACCCACTTGCACAGCAACTCGCAGAAACATACGGAAAACCACTCTCCACAACCTCTGTCAACATTGCAGGAAAACCTGCCTGTTACTCAGTAAAAGAGGTAGAGGAACAGTTTGGAAAACTTGATGATGGTGTGGCAGTTATTCATGGGGAAGTTCTAGAGAGAAAGCCTCCGTCAAGAATAGTCTCTCTGATAAACGGCCATATGAAGGAATTACGGTAGAGAGCCTGGAGAGGGAACGTAAGGTATACTTTTTCTATGCACTGTCCCCGCTGCAAATCGTCAGATACGGCTGTGATCGATTCGCGCGTGACCGATGAAGGCCGTGCTGTTCGGAGGCGACGCACATGCGAGAAGTGTGAGCACCGTTTTACCACATTCGAAAGACAGGAACTCATTTCTCTTATCGTGGTCAAACGCGACGGTACGCGCGAACCCTTCAATCGCAGCAAGCTTGAACGGGGTATTTGGCTTGCCTGCATCAAGCGCCCTATTACGCAAGAACGCATCGACAAACTACTCACTAAACTGGAAGAGAAGTGGGCAGCAAACAAAAAGGAAGTTTCCAGCTCTACAATTGGCAACGACGTCATGAAAGAACTTCGTCGCATCGATAAAGTTGCCTACATTCGCTTTGCCTCTGTACATCGGGAATTCAAAGACGTAGAGGAGTTTAAAGAGGAACTGGGGAAACTATTTGTGTGACGCCGCTTCCACTTTGAGTGCTTGGTACAACTCCCACTGCTGCTTCGTCATGTACCCCTCCATTGTATGAAGAACCCGGAGAACTTCCCTGATGTCCTCCGGGTCAGACCGAAACTTTTGTGCAAGCTCAAGGAACGCAGCCAACTCCTCAGTCATTTTGTATACGCGGCTTTATATCTCTCTCCCACCATTCCTGGTAGTTTTTCAGCACCTCTTCTGACACCAAAGGAATACCCCAGCTCTCCGCTTCCAGTGCAACAATACGCATATCAATCGACCCGCTCACTCCATCACCCCCACGGTACCCCCACGTATTGATACCCACGAGGTACACTTTCAACTCTCCACTCTCCCGCACCACTGCAAACAACCCTCCTCCAGAGTTTCCTCCGTTAATCGGCGCCGTTGTACGCACAAATACGTTCTCTGGCTCCAAGCTGCCACCACTGGCATGCGTGTGGCTAATAATTCCCTGCGAAACGTGATCACGCTCCCCAAAAGGGTTTCCAACAGCAATGACAGGTGTTCCAACACGCAACTTGTCTTCTGCGTGATTCCACAGGTGAATGGCAGGAACCCGAATCTCTCCTTGAATGATTTTCCGCTCAATTTCTGGGGGAATATGCAACACTGCCAAGTCTCGCTTGTCCGAGTAAGAGTGTGCCCGCGTTCCATCCTCCTGTACTACCGGCGCGGCATCAAAGGAAACACCATCTTTAAAGTCATTTCCCGTGTACATCGTTACTTTGTACACCGCATCACGAAAGTCGTTCCAGTCACCTCGTTCAAAGGAATTTCCTTCCGTCACATGGCCATTCGTGAGAATGTACATGCGTCCCAGGCGATCTGTGATAATGACGCCGGAACCAAGACCAAGTGGCCCTTCAACACGAACCGTTGCTGGCGTGACGTACTCTGCTGCCTCGTCAAGGTCACTAAGGTTCACGACGTCGCTGAGTTGACCACGAACACCGTCTACTTCTTTTTGAAAACTACGATGTGCATCTCCAAGACGTCGTTCCATGTCATCTTGGTTGTTTCGTAACTGCACATTTTCATACATCAGATACCCGCCACCTGCTGCGGATCCCGCACCGAGGAGAGAGGCGAGTACCCAACGCAACGTAGCCCCTCCACGTTTCTGTGGAGACTCGTGTGACACTCCATGCGGTTCCTGTCTGTCTGTTTTTTTAGATTCAATATGCGTAGACATGAGATTTAGGGGTTAAAAATAACGAATACCCCTGAAAGTAATCTTTATTTTACATTTTGTAAATTCTTCATTACATATTCTCCCGGAAGGTCAAGTTAACTTTACACTTCGACAAGCTCAGTGCAGGCTCACCTCCTCCATATTCGTGAAAACTATTGGCTGGTACATATACATTCTCGTATAGTCTTCATCGATGCTTCGCACACACACCTGTGGAGAACTTCGGCCGGAACACGAGACTCAAGAGGTTACTCTCTGTGGTTGGGTGCACCGTCGACGCGACCATGGCGGCCTGGTATTCATTGACCTGCGTGATAGGTACGGGTTTACGCAAATTGTCTTCGCACCGGAAAACAAGAACCTCTTTGCCGCAGCAGAGAAAGTGCGGTCGGAGTGGGTGATAAAAGTCACCGGAACGGTTCGCAAACGCTTGGAAGGCGCAGAAAGGAAAGATAACCCCACAGGAGGAATAGAGGTTCTCGTGCAAGGAATGGACATTCTGAATGAATCCAAAACGCCACCGTTTGAAATCGACCAGGAAAAGGACATCGGTGAAGAAGTCCGTCTGGAGTACCGTTACCTAGACCTGCGACGAGCACGTTTGCAAAAGAATATCGCCATCCGCCACCGAATCGTGCGTATTATTCGTGAGTACTTTCACAGTAAAGATTTTCTGGAGGTTGAAACACCTATCCTCATTAAGGGAACACCAGAAGGGTCACGGGAATACCTCGTTCCATCACGATTGTACAACGGTAACTTCTACGTGCTGCCACAAAGTCCACAGCAGCTTAAGCAGCTTTTGATGATTGGAGGCGTGGACCGCTACTTTCAAGTACCAAGGTGTTTTCGTGATGAAGACCAGCGCGGCGACCGCCAACCGGAGTTTACTCAGTTTGAAATCGAAATGAGTTTTGTGGAACAGGAAGATGTCATTCAGGTGATGGAAGGGTGTTTCATCGAGCTGACCAAACAGGTACGACCGGATAAGACCATGCCGGACCTTCCGTTTCCGCGCATGACGTATGCAGACGCCATGCATACGTACGGGTCCGATAAACCTGACCTCCGTTTCGCACTAAAGTTTACGGATGTGAGTGACATTGCAAAAACATGCGGTTTTAACGTATTCAGTGAAGCAGAAACGGTGAAAGCAATGCGTATTCCAAACGGGACGCGACTGAGTCGTAAAGACATTGACGACCTCACCGACCTTGCACAGCGTCATGGTGCAAAAGGCCTCGCATGGCTCCGTGTTGGGGAAGACTCCGGCCCTGTGGCCAAGAACGCCGGCACAGTATTCTTAGAAGCACTTACACAGGCAACCGCTGCCAAACAAGACGATCTTCTCTTCTTTGCAGCAGGAAAGTACCCGCACGCACTCGAACCTTTGGGGCATGTGCGCAATGCCGTTGCTGCAAAACTGGGAATGGTCGATGCATCGACCTGGAAATACGTCTGGATCGTCGACTTCCCTATGTTTGAGAAGAACACCGAAGGGGAAGTAGGCGCTGTTCACCATCCGTTTACACGACCTCACAGAGAGGATGAAGACGTATTTCACAGTGATCCGCTGTCCGCACGCGCAACGGCATATGACCTCGTGCTGAACGGTGTGGAAATCGGTGGCGGGTCTATGCGAATTCACGAACGTGACCTTCAGAAGAAAGTGTTCGATGTGCTCAACATCACTGATGAGGATGCGGAACGTCGCTTTGGTCACATGCTGAAAGCATTCGAGTACGGCGCACCGCCACACGGCGGAATCGCAATGGGCCTCGACCGCGTCTGTATGCTCTTTGCTGAAGAGCCAAACATCCGTGAAGTTATTGCTTTCCCGAAAGACCAGAAAGCGAAAGACCTTATGCTCGGCGCACCATCGCCCGCTGACAGCACGTTACTGAAGGAGTTGGGGATACAGGTGGTGCAGTAGTGCAAAACACAGGGCAACATGCTATAATG
>PFDS01000033.1:4277-5801 GCA_002772605.1 Candidatus Peregrinibacteria bacterium CG10_big_fil_rev_8_21_14_0_10_49_16 | reverse complement strand
GGACAGATGTCTGTGTCTACCTACACTATTTTCCAACAACATGGTTGTTTGCATGTTGTACAGTATTGTTCTCCATTCTCATGAACATCACCTTTGGTACAGAGAGAGCCACAGCACGAAGAACGCATCCGTTCACGCTGAGATGTGGTGACCAGTCTTCGTGCACCAACAGAGGCGTGTTCTTCACAATACTGCTTGCCATGGGTCTCTTTGCCACAATTCTGCACTGGGCAGAATTCTCGTTTTTTAGGAATGACTATGGGGGAAAAATGAAGTATACTCCTTATAGATGCATATGAATACCGATTCTGGACATACCTTGAATTTTCAAGATATGGGGGTTGATTCCAAGCTGCTGACTGTTCTCAATGCAGCACATGTGTTGCAACCTACACCAATTCAGCACCAGGCAATTCCTCTCATTCTTGAGGGGAAAGACTGCATCGGCATTGCGCAAACAGGGACGGGCAAAACGTTCGCCTTTGGCTTGCCGATGTTACAACGTCTTTCCCAAGGCAAAAAACGAGCACTGATACTTCTTCCGACACGCGAACTTGCCTATCAAATAGAGGAAGCTCTTCTTCCATTTGCACAAGCACTTGGCATTCCTATGATTGTGTTTGTTGGTGGAGTTCCCATACACCGGCAACGTCAGATGTTACGAACAAATCCTCGCATTCTGATTGCGACGCCGGGTCGACTTGTTGATCATGTGCAATCGAAAACCGTGACATTGAAAGAAGTGGAGATCCTCATTCTGGATGAAGCGGATCGCATGTTAGATATGGGGTTTAAACCACAGATTGATCGTATCCTTACGCATGTGCCACGCGAACGTCAGACATTGCTCTTCTCTGCAACAATGGCGAATGACATCGTGCAACTGGCAACGAAACAGATGCGTCTCCCACTGCGCATCGAAGTTGCCCCGGAGGGAACAGCGGCGGAAAAAGTGGAACAAGAGATCATCATCGTGCAACAACAGAATAAGTTACTGTTACTGACTTCTCTTTTAGAAGAAATGGAAGGGAAAGTGTTGATATTTTCCCGTACCAAGCACGGTGCGAAAAAGATGGCGCGCGCGCTGAATGCGGCAGGATTGAAAGCAGCAGAAATCCATGCCAATCGATCACTGCCACAACGACGCAGCGCTCTGGAAGGCTTTAAAAAAGGAACATACCGCATTCTTGTGGCAACAGATATTGCCTCACGCGGCATTGATGTCACGGATATCGACCTGGTTGTGAATTTTGATCTTCCGGATGATTCTGCCGACTACGTGCACCGCATTGGCCGAACCGGTCGTGCAAAACGTCAGGGTCGTGCCATTTCCTTTGCAACGCCGACACAAGCAAAAGATATACGAGAAATAGAAAAATTGATTCGATCAAAAATTCCTCATCGTCAGCATACATCCGTTCCCCCGCTTTCTCTACAGGAACAACACGCAAAAAGCGATCACGAACGATCTCGTCATCATCAACGACACCGTCACACGACATATCGAAGACAGAGGAAGCGAAG
>PFDS01000033.1:640-4253 GCA_002772605.1 Candidatus Peregrinibacteria bacterium CG10_big_fil_rev_8_21_14_0_10_49_16 | reverse complement strand
AGGTGTTTTGGGAGCCCTTCGACTGTGCTCAGGACAGGCTCCGCGGACAAAACCACGAACCATGCAGCGAAGCACCTCACCATGACACGAAAAAATCACCGAAGAATGTGAAATATTAAATTGGATTCAGCTCTAATAGAAAGGAAAAAAAGAGAAAAATAATTTTAAACATGTATAAAATATTTATTCTGTAAATATCTCTCAAAGTAAGAATACAATTTTTATACAAGAACAAAATATGTATACAATTAATTTCCTTCCAGAAGATATGTGGTCATCTCTTGTGTGGCATTGACTATAGGTATGCGTATTTCTTGCCAGAGTGGATCTTGTTCTTGCTCCAGAGTCGTAGGAACACTGATGTCCTCTTTTGCTAATCGTGATGCAATCGCGAGACCGGCGAAAAACCGGGCAATATCTTCGAATCCCTGCTGATGTACAAGACTTTTGAGTAACGATAGTTCTTCAATTTTTCGACGTATCTCACTGAGGATACCTCCGAATCGCCATCCATTCAGTGCACGCGGTTGATGGTTGCGCATGAGCTCTGCTATGGAGCGCAGACGAATACCGTAGCGCTGAGTGAGGTCGTAGCGGCCCAGTCCGGTTTCCAGAATGATGTCAGGAGTGATATGGAGAATATCGGGGCGGGCAGTCATGATGACCTGATGCACATTGTCCCGTGTCCATTCGTAGGGGTCTTCTGGGATCTCCGGAGAGACAAGATGAAGAAGTTCCAAATCTACCGTGTCCTGTAAAACATTCTGTGCGAGGTCCTGCAGAGAAACAGTTTCCTGCATGGCATCATGTTGGAGCTGGTCGATGTCGATCATAAAGGAAGATATGCGTGGCGAATCGTACGAAACGGTAGCGATAGTTCTCTGGAATATCAATACTTACACAAGACTTGCATCTCTTTTTCCAGCGCCATCATGTGTTCCTCAAGGAGTTCTTGGACGATTTGCCGTCCTTCTTCCGTGCATTGTGCGTGGAATGTGAGGGCGATTGGGGTATCCAGTTCTTTATTTCCATGAACAAAGTATTCCGCTTTCATGATCACATCTTCTTCAACGAATGGTTCCATATCATGAAGAACCCGTCGGACCCGTGCGTGTACAGCACCTTTAAGAACTTCGAGATACTTGATGAATGAGGTAAGCTCTTCTTTTCCCAGTCGCATCATATCCTCTTTTGGAGGAATTGACCGGCTGGATTTCCAGTGGGTGATGACATGGTGGATTGTCATACGGAAGACCAGTATACTGAATACATTTTGTGTACAAAATATAAAAACAGGGGTCAGTCACTGAGGAAAACGGTTTTCCTCATAAAGGTGACGACCCCTCCCTGTGTGATGTCCGAGCTTGTGCCCATACCGCATCGTGCGATTGAAGGAAGGCTACGTTCTTCTACACATGGTTCCTGGCCGGATCGTTGGTGTAGGAGTGACTACACCTACCCGTCCTTCATCCAGGATCATGTTTCTACGTTGGCAAGTCACTCAAAAGTGCCAATCGTAGTGCAGCAGAAGATACGAACGACACCACGGAATTGCTCATTCTATTCAGAAAGAACAAAAAGAACAATTAGTGAAATTATATATTAAAATGCAAATATGTCAATATATTGACAAAGTATAAAAATATACTATAATTTACAAAATTTCATTTCCTACAATTTTTGAGATATGAGTCCTCATTCCAGAGAGAAAGTACAAATTCCACAGGGCGTGCAGGTGCGTGAAGGGGACTTCGATGTAGGTGAAAGTGAGGTTGTACCGGAACCTGAGACTTTTGACCGTTTCGGAAGGATAGTCCGCGGGCTTGCAGCCGACCCCTCAGATCGGGCAGCTCTTGAATTTATGGTCAAATTTGACGAGTTAGATTTTCGACGGTTAGTGATGGCCCTGATTTTTGGGGAGAATCTTCCCAGCAACAGACAGGCGAAGCGTATAGAACGTTTTGTCCGTGTGCAACTGGATAAAGGAGAGCGGTTACAAAAAAAGCAGTTCACACACCCCGCTACTCCCATGTGGCCGCGTCCGAATCTCGTCGTGCCGGCAGAGCAGTCGGTGTTCCAGCAGCGTCATGAGAGCATGGCGATTATCGGAGACGGTCCGGTGGGTATCATTATGGCGAACTTGCGAGGACAGTTGGGATATGAGTATGTGGCCACGACACTCTATAGTCCAAAAGGACTTTTGGGTGGTATTTGGCAGCAGGATCGTGTTGCGGACGGTGGCCACAACACGTTTTCCTCCATCGATGTCCTGGGTGCGCGTTTGGAAGCACGTGAACCACGTCCAGGGTCTGCGATTCGTCATTTCCTACATCTTGCGCAGAGCTTGTATGTCGATCATTCTTTGAACGTTGGTCGTGTGACCAATGTGGAGATTGATCCGCATACAGGTCAGTATATCGTGACGTCTGTCGGGCCGTACGGAGAAGAGGTTCAACGGTTTGATTCCGTACTCTGTGCTACAGGGAACGGCATTCCGAAGAACCTCAATGCCGCGGATGCGCCGATGATCACAAATGCGCTCGATGTACGTGCGCCACTCAAACGGTGGCAGGAGCAAATTCCTCGTGAAAGGTGGCACGAGTTTCATAACACGCACCCTATGGTAGTGGGACTCGGCAACAGTGCCATCGAGATGATCCAACAGTTTGTACAGATGCGTGAAGCGGGAGTGAATGTGCGTCCGCGTATTTTGACGCACTACTCGCGCGATGCACTGCTGCATCCGAATAAAATGGTACGTTCCGAGTATGGCATCATCGAAGGTCCCATTCAGAGGACGCGTGCCAACCTCACGAAACTTGCATTGGATATTCCACGCATTGTACGACCCTATGACGAAGCCCTACGCCAGGGCTGGGTTGTGCCAGATGTGACTGAATGGAACGTGACTGAACAGAAGGGAAGCGGAAAGGAGAGAAGGATGACCATTGAGGTGCGAACACGCGATGGCGAGGTGCGTCGGGTAGGGGATGTCCCAGTTGTCTATGCGCTTGTGGGATACCAGAATAAACCGGAACTGATGGACAGTCTCAATGTGCGTGTTGTAGATGACAGTGGACGCATTGAGTATGATCCCGTTCTTCATCAGGCGCATCCTGCACGAGGAACGTCTCGCCGCATGTACGTGGCTGGTGCCATGGCATCCCGTCCTGGGGATCGCAACCAGGAAGTCATTCCCGGTGCGTTGCAAGCTATTGCAGAAATTGCATTTATCGAAGCGGTCCGGGGAAGGATTGCTGTGCAACAAAGAGCAGTGTGATTACTTCTCTGCATGCTGCAGGAACCGTTCTAGCGGAGAACGTGGGTGACTGTATGGCAGGATGCCAACGATAGGGGAGCGAGCGAGATCGTAGCCGATGTGCTTGCCGTACTCCTCCGGAGACATGTACTGCAATTCCTGCATCGCTCCGTCGATGATCACCCAGGAATCGTCTTTGCGTTTGAGACCTGTTGCCTGGTGCCATTCGCCCCAAGTGTTTTCTCCATCGAGGAGTCCTTGCGGCCAGTAGGTGAGAATGTACACATCACCGTCATCATCGAGGAGTTCCGCAGCAGTTTCGGCATACGTGTTACAGCAGCCGTAGTGGAAACC
>PFDS01000033.1:0-610 GCA_002772605.1 Candidatus Peregrinibacteria bacterium CG10_big_fil_rev_8_21_14_0_10_49_16 | reverse complement strand
TGCTGCGGTGTTGATACCTTCTTCACTAATGCATCTGCTTCCGTGTACCGTTCGATTGTTCCCAGGCGTGTACTTCTCAGACTGCGCTTCTTTCCATCATGTGAGCGTGAACCGGTTAAGACATCGTCTTCAGTTATCCAATGGTACTCTGTCGCTTTTTCCGTCTGCATTGTTTCACGAAGGTCGCGTTCTGCAGGCCAGAGTTCCGTTACAGCCTTGCCTGCATCAATACGCAAGCGGAGAACGCTTCCTTTTGCATCACGTTTCAAGAAGAGTGTGCCATGTTCACTTTTGAGAGTACGACCCTGTTCCAGCTCATCGTCTTTCGGGAGAGGGAGATCGAGTATAATGACGTCTCCTGTGTGATTGATGGTCGCATCATCTAAGATATCCCACTTCTGTGCCGCATTCTCAATGATACGAACAAGAGCTCTGCGATAACGCAGTGCTTCCGGTGAGAGTTTGTCGTCTTTTGCTTCGGCGTGCGATCCTGTGTGCCCATGGACCAGACGATCTGCTGCAGCAGCAGTGAGAACTGCGCTGAGAGCAAAAACAATTTTTCCACCAAGAGAAAGAATACGTGAAGAGTCTTCACGAGAAGAAACCGTCT
>PFDS01000029.1:3843-4699 GCA_002772605.1 Candidatus Peregrinibacteria bacterium CG10_big_fil_rev_8_21_14_0_10_49_16 | reverse complement strand
GAGTTGGGAGGGAGTACCAGGAGATGATGATTGCGATGACGCCGTTGAGAACTGTGAGTAGTGCAGGGATACCGGTGCGGTGGAGGGCATAGTATGCGCGAAGAAGAAGATGATTCACGCTTTCGAATGGAATGCTCACGACATAGAGCAGGAGTGCGCCTGAGAACACAGGGAGAACATGTGAGAGGTTCACAAGCCATGCAGCAAGTGGTGTGACAAAGGCAAGGCCGATGCTTCCCAGCATACTCAGAATAGCGACGAGGAAAATTCCTTTCAGGAGAAACAGTGTATAGGCATGCCACTCATTTTTTACTGCTTTCTGACTAAGCGCCGAATAGGCGGATTGCGCGACAGCAATACCGATAATGCCGACAACAACAGCTTGAAAGTTGCGCGCATAAGCATTGATGGTCACGGATCCTGCAGGAAGTCCCGATGCGAGCTTGTCGAAGAAGAGGAGCTGAAACTGCAGTGCGCCAAGTGCGGCCATGCGCGGGAGCATGAGTAAGCCCATTTTTTTGAGATCAGGATGGAGGAATGTGACCCTTCGACAGCGCTCAGGGTGACACATTTTTGTTGTATGTGCAAAAGCGACGAAGCGCAGCAGCACGTAGATGAAGGCACCAAGCAACGTGCCATACATGGGTCCAAAGGGTCCGATGAGCGGAGTAAAAAAGATCGTGCCGAAGATGGTTCCGCAGGTGTAGATAATCGGAGTGATGCCATAGATCCAGTAGCGTTGGATGGTGATGAGGTACTGACCGAAGGCATTGCCAAAGACGAAGAGAGCATTGGTGACGAGAGCAATACGCGTGAAAGAAATGTAGAGCTCGAGAGTGTTTCCAGTAAAGCTTGT
>PFDS01000029.1:0-3831 GCA_002772605.1 Candidatus Peregrinibacteria bacterium CG10_big_fil_rev_8_21_14_0_10_49_16 | reverse complement strand
CCATGAGGATGACGCTTTGGATGAGGCTCTGTATTTCTTTGTGGTTATCGTGTGCTTTGTAGCGCGCGAGGAGCGGGACGAGAACGGTGGAGAATCCCGCCATGATGAAGATCTGGAAGAGCAGATCGGACGGGCGGAAGGCGGCAATATAAACATCGACAACGTGTAGTGCAGGGAAGGTTCCCGCAAGAATCCGGTCTCGAAAGAGACCGGCCAGAGAGGCACCAAACTGCGTCAGAGCAAGGACGGCAGCACCGCCCACTATGTGGCTTTGTCGGCCGTACCTCTTGATACTGTTTCGGATCATGTAAATGGCTGTATTGTACCTGTTTTAACTCTTTCTTTTTGTGTTTCTGTATTTGACAAAATAGTAAAAATATGTATAATTTTACTAAGTTTGGGTCTTTGGAATCATCGTTATTCCTCCATCCATCTTTTCTTGCATCTCACAAAAGAGGCATCTTTGTTTCCTCTTACGTTGAGAGGAGAGAAAAGATGCCGTGGAGGACAGTCTTATGTTCGCGTGCACTCTGAATCTGACGAACGTCACCGGTGGTCAGGGATGGTCGTGGGCGCACTTGGCCCTTTGGATCTCTATCATCATTCTGGTCTGGGTCGTTCACAACGCCAAGAAGCGCACCGTTGGTGTTCGCACCTTGTTTGCCCTCGGTACGGTCGCCGCCGGCTGGCTGTTCGTGGCTATCGTGGTCCATGGGGTCAAATCCCTCATGTACCTCGACAGTTACAACATCCAATCGGTTCTCGGCGGGCCCATCGGTGCGTGGGTCACAGGCGTGATTTTCCTCGCAATCGTCGCTGCCGCCTTCGTGTGGGTGTCGACCTGCGACCCCTGGGAAGGGGCACCGGTGATCGCCGCGCTCTCGTTCGTTGGTTTGATCGTTGTTCTTGGTCTGGTCGTCGTGCTGGTTCACGGCGTCAGTGGCCTCTGGGCGACGGTCTTCCTGACCACCACCTGATCATGATCCTGCAAATCCACGGCACTGAGCCGCTCCCGTTTTACGGGAGCGGCTCTTTGTCATACACTCTCTTTCCTATGCCTTCTGTTACTCTCCCCTTCTCGCGTTTGCAGGATAGTGCGGTACAGGATGTGCTTAAGAAGTACTCCATTGGATTGACGGTGGCGGAAGCACGGAAAGTGACGGAAATGTTAGGAAGGGATCCGACCCTGACAGAGGCGGTGATCTGGGGCATTCAGGGAAGTGAGCATTGCAGTTACAAATCGAGTCGGCGATTTTTGAAGCAGTTTCCGATGACTGGCCGTCATGTGATTCTGGGTCCGAGTGAGGATAGCGGGATCGTTGCGCTTACCGACGAACCTCCGGGAAAACGCTGGGGTATCGTGGTGTCTCATGAATCGCACAATCATCCGTCGCAAGTTGTTCCATACGAAGGGGCTGCAACGGGCATTGGCGGTGTGGTGCGCGATGTCTTCTGTATGGGAGCGAGAGTCATTGGGTGTCTCGATGCACTGCGTTTCGGCGATCTGCAATCTGATGAATCTCGAACAATCGCACGCGAAGTCGTGCGCGGTATTGGAGGCTATGGAAATCCTCTAGGCATCCCCAATCTTGGCGGAGACACGGTGTTTGACAGTTCGTACAACACCAACTGTCTCGTAAACGCAATTGCTCTGGGTATTGTGCGTGAGGATCATGTGATTCACAGTTTCGTCCCGGAGGAAGCGGGAACCGTGGGATACGATATCATTCTCGTCGGTAAAGCGACGGATCGCAGCGGTTTCGGCGGCGCGGCGTTTGCGAGTGCCATGATGAGCGACGAAGACGAAGAACGCAATACCGGCGCTGTGCAGGAACCCAATCCTTTCCTGGAACGTCACCTTCTCGCATCAACGTATGCGCTCTTTGACTGGTTGGTAGAGAACAATCATTTGGACAAAGTGAGTTTTAAAGATCTTGGTGCGGGAGGAGTCGTCTGCGTCACGGTTGAGCAGGTGGCGGATCAAGGATGCGGGGCCGTTATCGATCTTGACCGTGTTCATGTCTCTCTTGCGGAGCTTCCTCCCGAAGTCATTGCGTGTGCAGAAACCCAGGAGCGCATGTGTTGGATGTGTCATCCTTCTTTAACGAATCATATTGTACGTCATTACAACGAGATCTGGGATGTACCGGCAATTGCCGAAGGTGCACGGGCAAGCGTGGTTGGAAAAGTGACAAATGATGGACGGTATCGATTGCTTCATGGAGGGGATATCGTGTGTGATGCACAAGCAAAGGATATTACGCAGGGACTCTATTACGAACGGCCAGTACGGGCAGTGAGATACACCGGAAAAGAGCCGACTGTTCACAGGGATTCCTTCTCTCTATCTGATATTTTTCATGCACTGCTGCGACACAAGAATCATGCAAGTAAAGAGTGGGTATATAATACGTATGATAAATCTGTCCAGGGAAATACTGTTCTTGAAGCAGGAGAGGCCGATGCGGGAGTGATTGTACCGTTGCAAGACCTGTCTGCTAAACAGGCAGGTGAGGAGTGTTTTCGTGGTGTTGCCGTCAGTGTTGATGGCAATAATCGTTACGGTCGCATCTCACCGTACTGGCAAGGATTCAATGCGGCGACCGAAGCGATGTGCAACGTGGCTGCAGTTGGTGGGTTACCACGTGCATTGACGGATTGTCTCAACTATGGAAATCCTGAGATTCCCGAACAACTCTGGGCTCTTGCTGAGGGTGTGCGTGGTATCACTGATGCAGCGCGAGCAATACCGTTAGGAAAAGAACCGATTCCTGTGATTTCCGGAAATGTGAGTTTGTATAATGGTTTGCCGGCTGGCTCAGCAATTGACCCGAGTGCGATTGTATCGTGTATTGGTGTTCTTCTGGATGGACGCAAGGCGGTAACGATGCAGGTAAAGAATTCAGGTTCAGCCCTTTTGCTTGTGGGAAATCGAAAAGACGAATGTGGAGGTTCTGCCTACTATGAGGTACTGGAAGAGTTGGCCAATGTTGCTCGCGATACATTCCTTGGTGCCAATGTTCCGCAGCCAGATACCATGATGCTCCTGCGCGCATTTCGTTTTTTGCGGTATGCGGTGGAGCAAGAACTTCTTTTGGCATCACATGATATCAGTGATGGAGGGATGCTCCTTGCGCTTTTTGAAATGACGCGGCCACAGCGAGGCAGAGGCGGATCCGTCGGTATGGACATTGATCTCGATCTGCTCAAGAGCGATCTTCGTTCTGATACGCTTCTCTTTACGCAAACACCAGGATTCATTCTTGAAGTTGCGCAGGAGAATATGGATTCAGTGCGAACATTGGCTGCAGCGAAGGGAGTGGTTCTCCAGAGGATTGGGAGAACCACAAAAGAGCCCTCTCTCCGTATTCGACACGGCAGTGAGATGCTTATTGACGAGCAGCTACAGAAGCTTTTTTCTCCTTTGCATCCTCTTCTGTAAATGTCAGTAGGGAGAACGTGTCGTACTTCTTTATCGGATCAATTTGCGGAATGTATTTGAGATCCAAAAGAAATCCCATGCCTGCGACGATTCCCCCCTGTCTCTCAATCAAAGTGGCGCAGGCGTTTGCCGTACCGCCCGTTGCCAGTACATCATCAATCAGCACGACTCGTTCTCCCGGTTGGATGGCATCGTGGTGCATTTCCATGCAAGTTTGTCCGTATTCAAGCATGAAGCATTCGCTCATGGTTTGTCGCGGGAGTTTTCCGGGTTTGCGTATGGGAATGAATCCCACACCGAGATCTTTGGCAAGAGGGCAGCCAAACAGAAATCCGCGCGATTCCGGTGCGGCAATTTTCGTAATCCCCTTCTCCTGAAACTCTTCTTTG
>PFDS01000027.1:18059-21236 GCA_002772605.1 Candidatus Peregrinibacteria bacterium CG10_big_fil_rev_8_21_14_0_10_49_16 | reverse complement strand
TTCTCGCTCTTCTCCGTGGCGCGCCTGTTCAACGCAAGGAGCGCGGTGCCAGTATCATTGCTCTTCTTGAAGTGCTCCCCTCTTCCCTTCCATGACGCATTCCCCACTCATTTCCGTCGTACTTCCTCTCTTCAATGAAGAAGAATCTGTCGATGAACTGATCGAACGCACCGTACGTTCCTGCATCACTCTGGATATGTCGTTTGAGATCATTGCCGTCAACGACGGCAGTACCGATGCTACGTTTCAGAAGCTGACTGCTCTCAGTGCCGAGTATCCCGAAGTGCGTATTCTTGACCTTTTTCGCAATGTCGGCCACATGGCTGCTCTGAGTGCAGGGCTGCACCATGTTCACGGAAAGGCAGTTATCATTATGGATGGAGACCTGCAAGACCCTCCCGAACTCATACCGTCATTTGTGGAGCATTGGCGAAATGGTGAGGCGGACATAGTGTGTGGCAAACGCGCGCAGCGGGGAGAAGGTCGGTGGTATCGTCTATGTTCCCATGTGTTTTACCGTCTGCTGTCACGAGCGAGTGGCGCGATCATTCCCGAACAGGTGGGTACCTGTTGTTTGCTCGACCGACGAGTTGTCGATGCGCTCGACACGTTTCCCGAAAAGCAGAGGTTTTTTGCAGGACTCCGTGCATGGGTGGGGGGGCGGCAGGTATTCATCACGTATGAGCGTCTCAGACGCAAGTATGGGTATAGTCGGGTGGGAGGGCGCGGACTCATACGTCTCGCCCGAACAGCATTCATTTCTTTCTCAAAGGTGCCGCTGCGGTACGTAAGCTTGTTCTCACTGTGTGCCGCTCTTCTTCTGTTTTTTGTCGGTGTAACCGCTATGGGCATTCGCCTCTTCACCGATCTCGCAATCCCCGGATGGGCCACGTTCACGATGCTCATTGGTTTTGTCGGTTTCGTGCAATCACTGGTACTGGCAGTTATGGCAGAATACATCGCAGTGATTTTTGACGAGACAAAAGCGCGGCCCCTGTACCTCATTCGCCAGGAGATACGGAACGGATATCCGATCTCCGAAACACTGCCATCATCTGGGTCGTTGGAAACCACGGCCTGCGCAGAAAGTCAAAGGATGCAAATACGGCAAGAAGAGGTGTGTACAGCGGATGTTGGTACATAGGTTTCTCCGGAGAAACAGTGATCCACCCCTGTAGTGCCAGGCTGCCGAGTACGCTGCATGCCCATTGGGGAGCTCCTTGCGTATACCAGAATCTTTCACATGTAAGGCCGTTATCTTGTGCCGCGCGAAGGAGCGACTGTTGGGTGAAGAGCACGAAATGACGCGGGGCGTGCAGTCCTCCCCAGTAGCGTGTGCGGAATATGCGTGCATCGACCGTCTGCACGTTTGGCGTTTTGATGAGGATGAGGCCATTTGGTGCGAGGAGTGTGGATAGTGCGCGCAGGAGTGTAAGGGGATCTGCCACATGTTCCAGAAGGTTGAGTAGGAGAATGAAGTGAAACTGCTTCTCGCTTTCAAAATCCTCAATGCGTGAGCAGTGGTAGTGGTGTCCCGCTTGTTCTGCGAGCCTCTGAGCATGGGGATCAATATCCACGATGTGTGTTTCCGTGACTCGTGAATCGCATGTGCGCACTTCACCGAGGAGCCATCCGCTGCCTCCTCCAACATCGAGAATGCGAAGAGACGCATCGGGGATGTTCCGTAGTATTTGACGGAACAGTCTTCTTTCCAGTGTACTTTTTACACGTTCTATCCAGGAGTGGTGATGCTGTCCCTCAAAAGAATAATAGTTTGGAGGGTAGATGAGAGAGAGTTGGTCTGCGGGAGGATCGAGAAGGTAGATGCTTTTGCAGGCAGAGCATGTTCTGTATTCGTATAGGCGTTCACTGGTGCAGTACTCGACATCTGCTACTTGTGTAAACACTGTCGATTCCTCTGCCATGCATACTGGGCAACAATATTTAGCCATGAAGAGCGGAGCGTAACATGTCGGTGAATGTTTTTCGATATGTGCTTCGTGTAGCTTGGAGCTGGTGACGCAGCGGTGTTTCCAGCAGAAAACGTTCCATGTCATCGAAACGTGTGTACGACACAGTTGGATCCCAATGGTGAAGTAAGTGACGGTTAAATCCCGCTGCACCAAAGTATCGAGAAAAGAGATCTGTGCCGAACATACGGTTGACGGGTTCGTGCTCTTCCTTTGTAAAATCTCTTTCGCAACCCGCTTCCACGTGTCGATGTTCCAGAATTTGTCGTACTGTAGCAAAAAGCGGGAAGAATGCGAATGTACCCAGGAGCCACATCATGATCGTTGCGAACGACCCAAACCACCAAAGTGTTCCAATAGTGATGCCATGAAAGATTGCTGTGCGGAGTATTGCCCCAGTTTTTCCTGCCTGTTTTGATAGAGACTTGCCATGGTATTCACCAAGAATTTTGATGAAATAGATTCCTGTAACGAGTTGCAACAGAAACCAAGGGTGCATGCAGTTATGGTATGAATGTTCCGTGTCATCATGGTCCCCAAGATGGATGTGGTGCTCCCAGTGCGTACGACGGTACCGCTCGGTTGTGAGTCCAAAAGGAAGCCAGATTGTCCAGTTGGCAATGGGGTCGTTGTACTTTGGTGCGATGTTTCCGTGTGCGGCTTCGTGACCGAAGAGGAGGAGTGCATGTAGCCAGTACCCGCACCAGATACTGCACACGATGACAGTGAGTACATCTCCAATGAGGCCGGTTGTTTTTGTCACAACAACGCATGTGAAGAGCCCGATGCCCAGCATGCCGTAGCAGAGTATGATGTCCCGCCAGACGACCCTGAAACGCGGAGTGAGCGTGCGGCGAAATGCTGGCCATGCTGTGTGGCCATTCGTGATGCTCTGCAAATGTGGGCTGCCGGGAAACATGGTTATGAGTTCTGTAACCAGATGGACTTCTCCGGTGCTCTCAGTAGAGCAAGAGAGTCCCGCAAGAGTGTCGGGAGCGAGAAGCGTAGTGCGATCGTGTGGTTGCTTGGTGGGACGGGGATTGCGAAGAACATGCCTTGTGCAAGTGCAGGTTGAATTTCTTGGTCATCCACTGTCACCTTCCAGCCAGGAAGATAGTTCTGTGCAACAATGAGCCATTGGTCACCGAGAGACTGTGTTTGGAGTATCGTGCGAATAGGAGAATGTTCCAAGAATGTCACTGTACCT
>PFDS01000027.1:0-18029 GCA_002772605.1 Candidatus Peregrinibacteria bacterium CG10_big_fil_rev_8_21_14_0_10_49_16 | reverse complement strand
AGCCGTGCGTCGATATTTGCGTAGATGTAGCGCATGAAGTCAATGTTCAGTCCCGGCAGATCTACGTAGATAGGATATTTGGCGAGTAATGTCATCGCATCTGATGGAAACGGAGCGCTACTGAGAATATGTGAGATACTGAGAGAGTTCAGCAAGTACTGCCTTTTCTTCAGCAGGGAAAGCATCTCCTCTTCTGAGGAGTGTGTCAGTCTGATGTTTTTGGGTACGCGGGTTTTCGTCGAGCCGATGGCGGCGAGGAGGTATCCCACTCTTTTGGGCGTCATGGGCTCATAGAGACCTGCGGATGGCAAGTTGAGATGAATATTGATATTCGGAGTGAGAAGTTGCGTATTGAGTGTTGTGAGGACATCGCGGAGATCTTTTGTCCAAATGGAATTGTTCGCAGAAACGATCCGGTCGTGAATCTGTTCTGAAGCAGGGCTAAAGACGCGCAGAGGCAGGGCAGAACTACGACGAGAAAGTTCAGGAAGAATATGTGCGGACAGGTGTGAACTCTCATAGCGTACAAGAAAAGTATATGTGACAAGCATACTGACTGCACTTGTCATAGCTAAGAGCGAAGACCACTGTCTTTTTGTCATGGTTTTCCAGAAGGGAACGGCAAACGTTACTCCGATCATCAGGAGCACGACGCCGATAGTGTGATTTGTGGGAAAATGAAGGTGTGTTGCTCTTACAAACGTCGTTACAATGCCCGGTATTGGTGATGGATCATTAAAAAAGGAATAGTGTAGCAGGGGGAGCATGATGATTCCCAGAATGGCAGTTACAAGAGCGATGTATGCATGTAGTCGTTTTCTGGAATAAGTAATGCTGGATTCGCATCCAATGGCAACGAGCGGAAGAATCGCCAATTTAGCAAGCAATAACCAGCGCGCCGGAGAACCGATGGTTTTGTAGAGGGGAACTGCCTGAAGAAATGATGGACCTGCCGCAAGGAGCATGCTAAGAGCAACTATAGACCAACACGCCAGGATGAGTCGCTTTCGCTGGCGGTATTGCATGAAGGAAAGGGCAACGAAGAGGAGAGGAAACAGACCGATGTACGATGAAATTTCCATACTTCCGGCCAAACCAGGTAAGCGAAGATCGGGCGCAAACAGATAGAAGAGCATGTTCCAGCCGATGCCGGTGAGTTCCTGGGCATCCGTGCGTTGCGAAAGCTGTCCGTATGCCAGCAGTGGCAGAAAACGCACGAGTCCGATACAACCACTTACAAAAAGGATTACAACAAACCGTTGTAGGGCCTGAAGTGCGTATGCACATACGACAACACTGATTGCCAGTACTGCTACGATAACGAAGTGGGGAAAACCACTCAAAAACAGCACACTCGTCAATGCAATGCCACAAGGATAACGGATGAGTGGAGAGAGGCGCTCTTTTATGAGAAGGAGAATGATTGGTGTCAGAGCAAGAGTGATAATTGCATTACTGGGGTTGAAAAACCACGGCCAGAGCAACATCGCGTACACGAGACCGGTGATAAAGCTTGCTGTACAAGAAAACTGCCACTCCCGAAAAACCAGCATGCAGAACCATGCACCAAGGATCAGACTGACTGCCATGGTCCAGTGTGCTGCCTGGAACGGCGAGAGGAAGGTGGTAAAAAAGAGAACGAGTGGATTGAACACCGATCCATCTGTCAGGAAGGTGGGAAAGCCGAATCCGTTCAGGTCATTCCAGAAAATATCGGGGGACCACAGACGTTCTTTGATGAGTGTGATGAATGGGTAGGTGAACGTGTGCATATCTTTGTGCGCCCAGATGTCCGAGAAGAAAAGGAGTTTATGAAAAAGCAAAAGGAAAAAGGCACTATATCCTCCAAGGCCAATCCATGGTAATTGCATCCAGTGGCGGAAATCCATATGGAACATGGTACCATTGTCTTTCCGATCCTGCCCCGCCACACTTACATCTTCTCACATGTTCCATTGTGCTTCACCTCACACTTCTTTGGTAAAGCTATCGTAAATACAGACCCTTTTCCTTCTTCACTCTTGAAGGACAGTGAGCCACCAAGATTTTCGGCAATCATCTTACTGATGTAGAGACCGAGTCCGTTTCCATCTGCACACACTTCCACCGCATTGCGGGCGCGGAAAAGTTTTTTGCAGATATGCTGCTGCTCTTCGCGCGGAATGCCTATGCCCGTATCTTCCACATGCATGACCACAGTACCTCCGTTATCTTCCAATGAAGCAGTAATCTTTCCACCGTCTTTCGTATACCTTTCGGCATTCGTCAGGAAATTGTGGAGAATAATACGCAAGAGAACCGGATCTGCCTCCATCATAACAGAACCTTCCGGAAAATGTTCCTCGTAAGAGAGCTGCCGTTTTTTCTTGAGCATGATGCGTTCGCCACACAGTTCCTTAAACATTGCCACCACATCGAAACTTTTAACTTCCGGCTTCAGGTTATCACCTTCCAAGCGCGTTGTGCGAAGCAACGCATCAATGATATGTGTCATGCGCCGCGTCGCAACCGTCACTTGGGTGAGATACTCGATCTGCTCAGAAGAGAGACGATCTTTCTCCTCCAGCATGAGTTCCATGTACCAACTCACTGTGGAAATGGGAGTACGCAACTGGTGTGATGCCAGTGAGATGAAGTCAGATTTCAAATAATCAATGCGACGCTCTTCCGTGGCATCACGAAAAATGGCAACCGCGCCAACCGTTGCTTTATGACGCGTGATGGGACTCACGGTCAGAGCCACCGGCAAGAACGTATTCGTTGTCTGCCGAATATTCATATCAAGACCGGAAAGCAGATCACTGCCATACGTTGCCTGCACACACTGCCATACGGGATGCTCTTCTTTCGGAATATCTTTTTGGTGGTGCATAAGAGGAAGTGCTTTCTCCACAGACATTCCCATGAACTTCTCCACAGGATATCCTATCATGACACTGGCAACTGGATTTGCATCGACGACAATACCGTTGGTATCGAACACGAGAATACCATGGTGAATGGACTCAAGAATGGTTCGATCTTTCGCATACTGGTGCTCAAGCTTTCGGGTTTTCTCGTAAATATCGTCCTCCATACGAATGTAGTTCCGGCGCAGCTGTCTTGAAATCACTGCAGCAAGGACTATGCAGCCACCACCTGCCGCAAGCAGTGCTGTCGCAATCTGCAACGCAACGTTCGTACCATGAATGCCATATGCCTGTTGCAACTGCGTGTGCGATACGATGAAGGCAATAAATGTCAGCAATGCCAGGAGGGCACTTGCCAGCAAAGCAGACTGCGCAGATGCACGCTTTGCAATGTACTTATGTTGCGTTTGGTATTGTGTAAACCAGCGAGGAGATGTGGGTACAGCCATAGAAAATCTACTTATTATACCAGAATTTCATAAAATATGGATGACCTCTTTTAGAGATCACACTTGTTTCCTCTATATTGTCAAATACTGAAAACACCCCCACAGGATCTGTGGAGGTGTTTTGGACTACTCTCTTAACGTGTCACGCTGATTGTTGCTCCATTCTCCGCTGCAGTTGAAGCAACTGTCACACGACCATTCGCATCCTGTACGATTGTATAATCCGTTTCCGGAGACGTTGGGCCACTCGGGTCGGATGGAACACTTACAAGGTACGTTGCTTCCAGAACAGAAAGGTCTGCATATCCTGTGCAGCTTGCGGCGCCGGATGCACAGATCTCTGTCACTGTGGTAGTAATTGCGCTCGGAAGATTTCCATTATTGTCAATGGAGTACTGATACACCGCATTGAGAATGGAATTCACATCACTGCGACGATCGGCGTTACGCGCGTCAGCCAATTGTCTTGTTGGGTTGATCGCAACGATGACGATCGATGCCAGGATCGCGATGATTCCGATGACGAGAAGGACTTCAATAAGGGTAAAACCCCTTCGGGAAATTGTATTCATAAAGCAGAAAGAAAAAGTCAAATTATGGCTCCCATTGTACAGAAGAGAATTCAAGGATATGGAGAGTTTGCCTTGACTACATCAACACTCGATATTGTCGTAACTTAAGGTAGTGCAGACGATATCGCAAGTCTGCCAGAGGAGTTCTCCGTTCACACACACAGGGTCGCTGCAGACACAGGGATTTCCCTCTTGCAAATCTTTTGACAGCGGCTGCACCAGAAGTTCGACTGTACGCTCATACGTCTGTACGGGATGCAAGCGTACCGTGCGTGATACAGTAAACGTAACGTACGCGCTCTGATTCGCAGTAGACTGTGACGTGTTTCGCACAGTGAAGTCCTTCACGGCCACAAGTTCCGGTGTTACCTTACGCACTTCGTTTCCTTCAATAATGACGAGCGATCCCGTCTGTACAGCAAACATCGTCGGATGGAGCTGTCCCGATGCAGACTGTACAGCCAGAACCGGTCCGGTCGCTCCGGCTGCCGGAAGCAAAATCTTCTCTGCATTGTGCACGCGTCGTTGCATCGACTGCACTGCCTGCAAGCCACTGTATTCCACGACGGCAACCGTCTGCTGACGGATACGAGCCTCTGTTCCACTGGTCAGCAGTGGAATCATGACGACTATGACGAGACTGAACACACCCAGAAGCAACAGTACTTCTATCAGAGTAAAGCCATATCTGAAGTGAGTGTGCTTCATGGCGTGCCACAGAGAGTAAATGCGTACTTCTCCTGCCACTCATCAATGAGGATGTCGGGATACACAACTCGCATCTTCAACTCCAGACGACGCACGTTGCCTTTGTGATGACCTTCCGCGCACACCGTACGTTCATCTCCACTTGCTTCAACAGGCAGTACTGTACAACTGCCTTCCGTGAACACGAAGGTTTCATCACCACTGTAACCGGGATTCATTTGCAAACTGCGGAGCACCCGTTCTATGCACGTCTGCGCATTGTAGTGCGCCTGCTCCGTTTGCGTGAAGGTCGTACTATTCTTTCCTGCACTGACGCCAAGAAGAACGAGTGACACCGCGATCGCCATGGCGATCGCTCCTGCAAACAGAACGCTCGTGAGAAACATATAGCCGCCTCTGGTGTGCAGGAGCATCATGGTTCGGGAGGGTTAGGATCCCACGCTTCATCCACAGGCGCACGCCAGTTTGTGAGTTCTCTATGGAGCGTCACCGTCCCTGCTCCTTTTGTGCCGTGATCCCAATGCACATCTGCCTGCAAAGCGACCCAGTCACTCGCAAGACTGGTGATCGCAAGCTGAATGGTATAGCCGTCACTCGTCACCGTCTCGCTTCCGAAAAGTTCCCATGTTCCATCAGCGCCAAGAGCAATACCATGTGTACCGGCCTGCAACTCTAGAAAATCTTCCTCACGTATGCTGTACGCTGCATCGAGCGCACGCTCGGCAAGATGGATTGCACGAAAACGGTCTCCGCTGGCAATGGAAGAGCTCTGCCCAAGAAACATAATCAAGAACGCAGACACCACGAGCAGTCCAAAGAGCGTGATTCCCAGCAGAATTTCGATGAAGATAAACCCCCGTCGACAGGCACCGTTACTGTCCATCATATAGCGATAAGAGGAGGACGATATCCTGCGCGCTATATCCCGTGCCCGAAGCCACTTCACTCAACTCGAATAAGAAGATCACCTGATTATCCTGTATATCAATAGCACCCCCGTCGATGTACGGTTCCAGGAAGTCTTCGATCGTTTCCGGGTCCTGGAATGCATCCAGAGATGGCACAGCATCGTCGTTTCTCAAAACATAGACTTGGTTCTTTGCCCTTGAATCAAATGCGAAGTACGTCTCCCAGTGCGCATCGAGTTCTCCGCTGTATGCTGGATCCTCCTTCACCCACGACTTGCAGGTGATCGTGATGAATTTTGTCGCAGTGTACGAAGATCCTAAGTAATCGTGCTCCTCACCGTCATTCACATTTGCACTCACCGGTGACGCGTACGTTCCAAACGGTTCCACTGTTTCTGCGCTGATATCCATAAAACAGGTGACCGGCATATCGTATCCTCCATAGGTAATGGCACCACCGATAACAGTCAACTGAGGAATGAACGGATTACTGACGCGTACTCTTTGATCTCCGATAATCTCGAAGCTCGTGAGTCCCGACAAACTGCTTGAGGAACTACTGCTGGAACTGCTACTTGAAGATGATACACAGGGACCCAGATAGTCACCATGTCCCTGATGTCCCGGCCACGCATTCTGTGATACGTGTAATGTCTTGAACTCCGTACTAGGAGCGTGACAAACGGCAAACGTGTCATCATCTCCAGAAATCACACCGACTTCCGTTCCCAAACTCACAAGCGCAGAGTGGTTGTTCAGGGTAAGAAGCACAGTGCCGGCATCACTGGAATCCCCGGTAAACTTCGCGAAGTAGAGTTCCAGGAGACCGGTTGCCGTAATGCGGTCATCGACGGGATACGACTCATCAAATGTCACATCTCGCATCACGTAACTTGTCCCCTTGAAGACCACGCCGTGCTCCACAGAGTATCCCCAGTCAGAGTCCTCCGCACCGCTGCGTGCAAGGAATTCTGCACGCCTTGCACCCTGGATCACATAATCCTGCGCCATATCGACGGTTACGCTATCCCGGTAATCCTGAAACAACGGAAATCCTGCACCGGTTATTGCCCCCAAGATGGCAATGACAAGAAGGCCTTCGAGCAACGTGAATGCGGGACGAATGGATGCAGTATAACACAGTCGATCACCCATTCCCGATACTTCCCACTGCCCTGTAGATTGGCATGATAATACTGATCGCAATGAAGCCGACGAGGCCGGCCATGATAATCATGAGCATGGGTTCGAGAATCACCGGGAGTTTCTGTGCAGTTTCCTCCGCCTTCTTCTCATAAATCTGCGCAATGCCCAGCAATGTTTCTGCAAGTGTGCCTGACTTCTCCCCCATGACGATCAGTTGTTGCACAGAAATGGGGATGTGTGTGCAACTGTGAGGTAAGCCATGAAAACACGTTGCAAACGAATCGCCCACTTCCGCACGCTCTGCAAGTATGCGATACATGTTCTTGTATACCACAACAGTCGTGACGTGCTCCAGTGAACGCAGTGAGTCCACGAGTGGCACACCTGCCTGCAAGAGACCTCCCAAAATCACTCCGAGGCGTGCAATGGACGCTTCCTTCATAAGGCGGCCAATGCCGGGAATATGCAAGAACAACCACTGCGTCACTATGCGAAACGCTGTGAATTTTCCCAGAAGCACCAGCGCTAGAAACGTACCAATGAGTACAGGAATAGCAGTGCTCCCGTATTGCCGCAGAAAGTTCGTCACCGCAATAATAATCCTTGTCGCCAAGGGGAGCTCTGCATTCAGTGCCACGAGCACCTGTACCAGATTGGGCAGAACAAACATGCCAATACCAAGCATCACCGTCACCATGACAACCAGAACAATCGTCGGATAGATCATCGCCATTTTTACCTTGGATCTGAGCGCTCTGTCTTTTTCTTCCTGCTCTGCAAGATACACTAAATTGCGTGCCAGGTTCCCTGACTCTTCACCGACATGTACCAGTGCAGTCTGATATGGCGAGAACATGTGCTGCTCCTCCATGGCTTTCCACAGCGGCTTTCCACTCTCGACACCATCAATCATACCTCGAATGACTTTCTTCACTGAACGAGAACGTACTTCCTGCAAGTACATTTTCAATGCATCAGACACGAGCACTCCCGCATTGAGCATCATCGCAAGACTCTGGATGAGCTCGATGCGTACTTTCCCCATGCCGATGTTGTTCAATCTCTGGCCGGCAATCTTCATTTTTTTCAGGAAACTCTGTTGTTCGGGAACAAAACTTTCCGATGAAGTAGGTGCTGCCGGTTGGGCAACAGGTTCTCTGGGGACAACAACAAAAGGGTGACTTTGGTAGAGCACGTACTTTGCCCGCAGTCGTTTCTTGACACCCGCATACGACTCTTCGTTGAGAAGGGCTGCCGATGCTGTGTGCGGATCTGCCATAGATACTAAAGAATGTCGTGCTCAACTGCAGTGTGCTTCTGCTCCACTGTTTCCTCCGGAGGCGCCGCTGTGCGTTTCAGTTCTTCGATGGTGGTTACTCCTGCCAGAACTTTCTCCAATCCATCCTCAAACATCACTCTCATCCCCTGTGACCTGGCAAGACGGTCGATTTCATCACTGGTTGCGTGTTTGATAATGAGCTCTCCAATTTCTGGAGTGACTTCTAACAGTTCGTACATACCGATACGCCCGCGGTATCCGGACTGTGCACACGCACTGCATCCCTTCCCCTTGTACAGGGTAACGGTCTCGTCCTGCGGCAAGAACAGTTCTGCTCTTGGGAAAAGCGTGCGCACCTCTTCCCGTGACACAGAGTAACTGTATCGACAGTTCGCACAGATGCGTCGCACAAGACGCTGCCCCATAATGATCTCAAGCGTGGAGGCGAGCAGGAACGGCTCTACACCCATTTCCAGAAGTCGCGGAATAGCCGTTGTTGCCGTATTGGCATGCAACGTTGAAAAGAGCAAGTGTCCTGTCATGGCCGCATTCACGGAAATATCCGCCGTTTCACTGTCACGAATTTCTCCCACGAGGATGATATCCGGATCCTGCCGAACGAGTGAGCGAAGCCCTGATGCGAACGTGAGGTTGACACCGGTATTGACCTGAATGTGATTCACACCACGCACTTTGTACTCCACGGGATCTTCGATGGTGGAAATGTTCACATCGGGCGTGTTACGCATTTTGAGAAGCGCCGACAGTGTCGTGGATTTTCCTGACCCTGTTGGTCCCGTCGTGAGGATCATGCCAAACGGCTTCTGCACTGCTTTTTTGAGGATATCCTGATGCTCCTGTGAAAACCCCAGATCACTCAGTGAGAGCGATTTCACGTAGAGCGCAAGAATACGCATCACAATCTTCTCACCGTCCACCACTGGGACAATCGACACACGCACGTCGACCTTCCCTGTCTGCGTCTGGTGTCGTAGCGCACCGTCCTGTGGACGGAAATGCTCATCTGTACGCAAGTTGGATGCAATTTTGACGCGATTCAAAATCCCCTCATAGTACTGTTTCTGAATACGTCCTGCTTCACGCAACACACCATCAAGACGAAAACGAATGATGATCTGTTTCTCTTGAGGTTCAAAGTGAATATCCGATGCACGGAGAGCAATGGCATCGTTGAGAATCTCCGTGAGAATCTCCGGTGCCACCTTTTGCTGTGCCTTGATGATGGACTGAAACCGCGTATCAAGAGATGTGTTATACAAACGCAGTGCTGCTTCGATTCCTTCGTGCGACGTGTAGACAATCTTCACTTGTCCGCCAAACGTCTTGGCTTTTCCCTTCTCTTTCTTCTTGGAAAAGAGCGACAGAGCACTGCGCTCCATACCTTCATCCGACACATCTTTCACTTCTATGTCTTGCTCTTTTTCTTGGCCAAGGTTTGCACGAACGATTTGCTCAAGATTTGGCTGCAACGGATCAGATGTCGCCACAGTAACGCCTTCCTTCATCTGGCTCATGACAACGATATTGTATTTCTGTGCAACAGAACGGGGGAGCTCTGCAACAGTATCTGGGTCCGGCAAGTTGGACTGCAAATCCTGAAACTCCCAACCGTAGTGTTCGCAGAGCGCGCTCTCATAGAGATGCTGTGTCAGGAGACCTCGCTCCATGAGCATGGATACAAGCGATGTGTTCTGTTCTTTCGCTTTCTGCACGGCATCGCGTAACTCCTCTTGGGAAATGTAACTTCCCTTAAGGAGAATGTCGCCAAGATCAGCATCAGAAATGGTCATGTGTGTTACGAAGAAATAACAGACTTTGCTTTCCGCACAATTTCTGCAATGGGCGTATTGGATTTCACAAAGTACCCCACAACATTGGCATACGTACGTACGCGTTCTTCATCCTCTTTTTGTCCTAAATTGGTTAGCACAATGACCTTCGTGGAAATGTTTGCAACTTGCAACTGTTCCAGGAATGCAAACCCATCCATTTCAGGCATGATGAGATCGAGAAGGATGATACACGGAACACTGTTTTTTATATGTTCGAGCGCATCTCTCCCATTGGTCATCACCGTGGTTTCGTATCCTTCATTACGAAACTTCAACTCCAATGCATGGGCCAGCGGACGCTCATCTTCGATGATCAACACATACTTGTCACTCCCCGTCTTTTGTGTTTGCTTTTTTGGCATAGAGATAGCACAAGAGAAAATCTACTAATTATAGCAAATTTTCAATATTTGCACAATAAAAGGTTGGTTTTACGACTTCTTCTGCAAGATCAGACGGTCTCTCCTGTCATTTACTGTCAAAATGTACTCCACCGGATCTTCACATACACCAGAAGCTCGTTCAAGGCGCCCGGTAATTTCTTCGCGGAGCGCGTCACCGGCTAGAAAATCAATGGCTTGCAAAATGCGGCGAAGATTTTCAAACTTCTTTCCAGTGGGCTGATCTTTCACGGTGTACTGCCTAAACCCATATTCATCATCTCTCTGGAACTCACAGAGACGTTCGCATTTCTGGGCTAGTATTTCTTGCATACAGGATGTGTACGGGCGGCTTCCCGCTTAGAAGAGCGCTGCAGCTAGCACGTTGGCCACAACCACCATTACTCCTGCCACAATCACCCACATGCATGCGGCTACCAAAAGCTCCTGTTTCGTTTTTTCCTGTTTGGACTGTGCACGACGGAACCACTGCATCACTGCAAGTATAATAGAGGATTCTTTTTCACGCCATGAACGCGTACTTCAAAATGCACATGGATACCCGTTGCTCCGTACACGCGACCGGTATTCCCCATCCACGCAATTACCTGCCCACGCCGTACCTTTTCTCCCATATTGACGTAGAGCTCTTTGTTATGCGCGTAGAGCGTTACCAAACCATTGCCATGGTCAATCTCAACCACATTGCCATATCCGCCACTCCATCCATGTTCAGAACGAACGACTGTCCCGTCTTCCGATGCAAAAATCGGCCCTCCTCCTTTCGTTTGAAGATCCACTGCGTAGTGGCCGGGACGGTATCCTTGCGTGTAAATACAGTTGCCACAGGGCAACTGGAGTACTCCGCCGGAAGGCGGAGCAGACACAGCCGGCGGCAGAGGCTTCTGACCGGGCAGAGTAGACGCTGGCGGCTTCTGTACGACTGCCACTGTCGGCTTTCGCTCAACAACCGGTCTTGCATTGGGAATGATGAGCTCTTGTCCTGCAAGAATAAAACCTCCGTCAATTCTATTCTGAAGAGCAATCTCTTCTATGTCCCTCTCGTAGAGTTCTGCAATTCCCGCCAGTGTCTGTCCCTGTTTTACGGTATGTACTACGCCATCAACCGGAAGAATAAGCAACTCGTCTCCCGGACGGAGGGTGTCGCCTGCGCCCAGCGTATTTGCCCAGCGAATGGTATCAGGATGAATACCATAGCGACTTGCTAACTTCTCTATGTTCTCTCCTTCTTTTACAACATGCACAATTCCCTCTGCATACGCGCGACGCATGCCCTGCTCAGTCAGAGATGAAGATTTCATGATGAAACCTTCTTCAACCATGAGCACATTTGGCACTTCCACAGGAACATCTTCTACGGAAAAGGACTCTGCAGGAACAAATGGCGGAAAGAACGTGCTGACAAGAAATACGGTGATACATATGAGCTGTACACGCCGCATCAACCACTGTTTTGGCGTCGCGTAGAGACGCTCGCTGTGAGAATTCATGAATTACAACGCAAAAAAACGAAGAATGGTACGCATATCAGCGTATCGGTCACCGGAATGCAAGAGAAGTACAAGATACCGTTTGTTATTTCCCGCTTCCACAAGAGATAACAGGCATTGTTTTGCCGCATCAGTTGTACCGGTTTTCCCGGCTAGCACAGCTGTGTCCGCATGCAGAAGCGCATGCGTATGTGTCACGTAGAACTCCTTGTCAGATCTGCTGTACATACGCACTCCTCGCATCGCCATACGCTTTTTTATATGTGCGTTCTTCAGAACAAACATGGAAAGCCATGCTAAATCTTTTGGTGTGGAGTACTGATGAACGGCGTCGAATCCGACAGGATTCTCGAATGCGGTTTGTGTTAACCCAAGCTCGCGCGCACGTTGATTCATTTCTTCCACAAAAGCGGAAATTGTTCCACTGTGGTAGACGGCCAATGTGACCGCAGCATCATTTGCGGAGCCGATGAGCAGTGCCGACAGCAAATCACCCACCGTAAATTCTTCTCCCGGTGGCAGATACGCCACCTCCCCAGGAACAGTCGCCGCCGCCTGCGGCACGGTTACCCATTCATCCATATCGTGGTGCTCCGCAATCAACAAGGCTGTCATGAGTTTTGTCAAACTCGCCATCGGACGTTCCTCCCGAGATGATAACGCGTACAAGTCCTGTCCACTCTCCGCATCAACGATGAGAACCCCGGACGCCGATATCTGTTCGCGTAGCGTCCGCAGCACTTCTTCATCACGAAAACGTTCCTCCACGGAAGGAGGCGCAATGCTCAACATCGCCGCCAGTGTAGGCTGCACAGGGCCCTGCACACCTCCAACGGGAATCACTCCCATGAAGAGAGCCGCAAACAGTGAGTTGTACATGCAAACGAGTATATCTTCGTCATCATTTGTATACCACCCGGTCAGATAACCTCAGGTCGATATACTCTTGTACCTGTTCTAAGGAAACTGACTGTAAGAATACCTGATACCGTTTTAACTGCTCCTCGAGAGCACCACGATCGTCGAACCATACCATGGGCCCTACATCAAGATGAAACTCCCTTGCACGCAAAAAGAGAATTCTCTGCTCCGTTTTCTGGCCAAATTGTTCCTCCAGCAACTCCTCCGCTTTCCACAGGCGCTCAAGGAACGCCGGTCGCACGAGCTGTGTGCCTGGCTGGGGACGTACACCCCAGTCCGTTACAGCAATATATGGCAATGCAGCATGGTCCTTCACCTGCAAAGTGACGTACTCAGCATATGTCCCTTTTTCCGTGATGTACCCACGTAGTACAGCACCCGTCCCCTCGGCTGGTGTACTTTCTTTACCATCCTCTTCAAGAGTATGTATCTGTGCAACAAGCGGCTCTAACTCCAACTGGACACTGACATATGAAGGATAGTGTTTGCTAATGTGCACGCTGCTCAAATCAGGCACAGCACTCTGTAAGAGGTCGAACACATCCTGTTCCTGCAACAATGTGATATGCGTACCAAAGAGCGGCGCAAGGGCTACCTGTACAACTTCAATATCGATACGCGGATCCGTTCTCTTCACACGAATTTCCTGAATTTGGGTAAATGGCGAAAACAGTAACGTGTACATGATGCCAAACACCCCCACTACAACAAGTCCCCCAAGAAACAGAAACAAGACCACCTTCATCGATGCGCATGTGCGACGCAGTTGACGGGTAAAGCGTTCCCAAGAAGAACGCCATTTACTCCATACATTTCTACGACGTCTTTTTGCGAATTTTCGGTATGCAGGATGCACACGGCGGCGAAATTTGGCCGGAAGAGGACGGGGAGGACGAATGGGCACAAAAGAAATGTTACACTTCTGCCATACGCACAGCTATCATTGCAGATTGGCTTACTACTCTCGGCGGCACGGAACGCGTTCTTCAGGAACTCTGCACACTCTGGCCAGATGCCGTTCTCTACACCACGGTTGCAGATGAACGCGTGCTGCAACAATTCTCCGTACGACACGCTCATGTCAGCAAGTTACAGATCCTGTACAGGATACTCGGTAGACATCAACTTCTCCTTTTTGCCATGCCAAGAGCCATTGAAGACATTGACCTGAGAAGCTTCGATCTGATTATCAGTTCTTCTCACGCTGTTGCCAAAGGCATCATTCCTCCACCACATGCTTTCCATATCTGCTACTGTCATACTCCTGCGCGGTATGCATGGGAAATGGAAGATGAGTACCTTGATGACTTTCATATTCCCAGCATGTTACGAAAGCCAATAAAACAACGCTTGAAGAAGCTGCGACGTTGGGATATGACCAGCAGTCGACGCACCGATGCATTCATTGCCAATTCCTCGACAACGCAGGAGCGCATTATGCGCATCTATGCGCGAGAAAGCACAGTGATCCCCCCACCTGTGCATGATCGCTTCTTTGCGCCCCCAATACAATCGTCGAAAGACTATTTCCTGAGTGTCGGACGTCTGGTCCCATACAAGCGCCTCGACTTACTCATTGACGTGGCAAATGCAACCGGTATTCCTCTCGTCATTGCAGGGGAAGGACAGGATCATCATCGACTTCAGCACATGGCGGGAAAATCCGTCACGTTTCTCGGCCGCGTTCCTGAAGAGGAGTTGCCAACGCTCTACGCCGAAGCAAAAGCATTTCTCTTTCCTGCACACGAAGATGCCGGCATTGTTCCGCTTGAAGCACAAGCCTGCGGCACGCCTGTCATCGCCTACGGCAAAGGCGGAGCACTCGACACGATAGAGGAAGGAAAAACCGGTTTGTTCTTTACAACACAAACTGCTGCGAGTCTCACTACAGCACTGGAGACATTTCAGACAATGGACTGGGACCGTCAGTACATCCGCAACCATGCACGTCAGTTTTCTCAGGAACGTTTTCGACAACACATGAGAAATTTTGTGCACACACAATGCACATCTCACTGATCTCGTTCATCCTCAATTTCTCCAACCAACTCTTCAAGGACATCTTCCAGTGTGACCAGCCCAACTGTTTTCCCATTCTCCTGAACAAGTGCCAAGTGGGCATGCGCATCACGAAAACGAACCAGGAGTTCATCACAGAGTTCACCGGCCGACACGATAAGCGCTGCTCGCTCAAAGTCTGCAAGCGGCCGATCCCAGTCTCCCTCTTCTAGCCCACGGAGGATATCATGACTGATCACAATGGCTTTAGCATCGTGAATGGATGCACTATAGACAGGGTACCTTGAATACTCGCTTACACTCATTTTTTCCGCTGCCTTCTTCACCGTGACACTCCGTTGAATAGCAATGATCTTCTCTAGTGGTGTCATAACATCAGTTGCAGTTTTATCATTGAGGATAAATACACGATGAATGAGGGAATGCTCATCTCCTTCAATGTATCCGGCATGGTGGCCCAACCGTGTCAATGAGCGGATTTGTTCTTCGGTGCCAATGTGCCTCTCTCCATGCTGAAGCAGATTGGTGACCCACTCAAATATGACAACCAAAGGCTTGAGAAGGACCGTCCAAGGATATAACCCCAGTGCCACCAGTGGCGCTGCCTGAAAAGCGTAATGCATTCCCAAGGTCTTCGGAACAATTTCGGAAAAGAGAATAACACCAAACGTGAGTACTGTTGTTGTCACTGCAAGAAATGTACTTCCATAGAGGACAACCACCATCTGCCCTACAATAATGGAACCAACAATGTTTACGACGTTATTGAGAATCACAACAGCAATGATTGTTCTCCCTATCTTCGCTTTCAAGCGATCAAGAATGTGTGCGCCGCAACGTTTCTTCTCCAAAAGCAGTCCCACTTCCGCCGGTGTTATGCTCACCAATGCCGCTTCCGCGCCCGAAAAGAACCCCGAAAGGAGAAGGACGAGGAAGACAGTTATGAGAAGAAGGGCCATTGGAGAAGCGAGTATAGCACACTTCGTTCATGGTATCATGCCACTATGCTCCAACGAGATCCCAGATCCCACAAAGGCGATAACGGCCGCGTTGCCATTCTCGGAGGAAGCCGCCGCTTTCACGGCGCACCGATACTCGCGGCACTCAGCGCAGAAGCAAGCGGGGTCGACCTCGTCTATCCCATCGTTCCAACCTGTCACGAAGATGTCACCAAATCCGCATCCTATGGATTCATCGTGCAGACATTTGATGGCAAGTACCCAACTATAGATGATGCAAAACGCATGGTCAGCTTCCTGGAAAACATCGATGTCTGTGTTATAGGACCCGGACTTGAACCGGAAGACGGGATGGGGCTGCAACACATCATCCACAGCGCTCCCTGCGCACTCGTACTCGATGCAGGAGTGTTGCAGCAGGATATTCTCGGGAATCTGTCTCATGACTATCCCGTCATTCTCACACCGCATCGCGGAGAACTCGAGCGTCTCATGGATACACTTGACGCAGAACTACTTGCAAAAGAGACCGGCGCATTCGTTCTTCTGAAAGGTCCGGAGGATGTCACCGTGGCACCCGACGGGAAAACAGAAACCGTGAAAGGCGGCAATGCGGGCCTCACGAAAGGCGGTACCGGTGATGCACTGGCAGGACTGATTGGTGGCCTCATCGCCCAGAAGGTGGATCCATTCTCTGCCTGCGTCACCGCTGCAAAAGTCATCAAGACGTGCGGGGAGAAGCTACAGAAAGACAAAGGGTTCGCGTACAAAACAGTCGAAATCATTGAAATGATTCCTAAGATTCTTCATTGTCTGAACCGCTGATTACGCAGGTGACTCACCACCCCTTCCCTCTTCTCCGCGCATTCAAAAATACTCTCGATGTGTTTTTGCTGACGAAAGAGGATGACATTCAGAACGATCAGGATGTGCAGAAGGCAACAGGATGTACAAAGACGGCATCACTACACCAGATACACGGGGATCGGATGGTTATTGCCCGTGAACCGATGGAACGCGGCGCAGACGCGGATGGTCTGCTGACAGATACGCTGGATCTTCTTCTCTCAATTCGCACTGCGGACTGTCAGCCGATTTTGGTATACGCCCCTGAGAAAAATGTTATCGGCCTCATGCATGTCGGATGGAAAGGGCTCGTGGCTCGTACAATTCCCTCATTCTTCAAAACGCTCAAAGAAGAATGGAATGTTGATCCGCAAGATTCCTATGTCTGCATTGGTCCATCCATGCGACAGTGCTGTGCGGAATATCGTGAAGAGGATCATCTGCTCCGGGAATTTGATGAGAGTTTTTGGAAGGGCACATACGTTGATCTTGCCGGCATTGCAGATCAACAACTTCTCAACCTTGGTGTACAGCAAGACCGCATTGAATGTCATGCTGACTGCACCTGCTGTCATCCCAAAACCTACTGGACATACCGTGGCGGTGACAGGCAAAAGGTACAAGAAGGACACACAAACGTCCTCGCAGCCAGACTACGTGATTGATGACATGTGCTATACTGCTCATTCGTCTAGGCGTCCCGTTAGGGCAGGTACGTTTCTTCTCTAAACACTTGTTATGGGAGACTGAATCGCTTCGCACCGTGGTGTGGAGATGAGGTCACCCCCTTGGTTTCCAAGGGACAAGCGTCTCTGCACCGACGGTCGTTTGGACTATTCGTGGGTGAACCAAGGTTCCCCCACGAACCCCTGCCTGCCGGCAGGCAGGCCCTCCTTCGTAAAGAGTCGCTCCAGTGTGGCAAAGCCACACTTCGCGACGTTTTTATTTTTTACTTTTAGTTAAAACCGTCCGAAGAAATACTCCTCCACCGGACTCAGTACTTCCAACGGATCGATGTGCTCTCCGCCGAGGATCACTTCGAAGTGGACATGTGGTCCCGTAGAGAGAAGACCTGCGCCCGGTGTACCGGGACGTCCTCCACTACGCGCAATGGGATCACCGACGCGCACATGTTGCCCTTCTTCAACGAGGAATTCTGTGACATGACCATAGAGAGTCGCTACTCCTCCTTCGTGAAGAAGAGTGACGCTATTGAAACCCAACCCTTGGTCAATAATACGATGAACAAAGCCACTCCGTGCTGCACGCACAAGAGATCCTTGCTGTACCGGAATATCAACGGCTGTATGCGGAATACCAAACCGCGCTTCATAAGACTCATCTCCAAAAATAGCAGAGAGACCGAGTCTGGGTTCTACCGGCCACGCGAGGAAGAGATCTTCCTGATACCCTTCGTATCGTGCCGTCCAGGCAAGCGCATCGTTCTGTGCTTCCCAGAGACTCTGCAGTGCCAGCCGAATACGATCTTCTGCTTTCCGTTCGTCTTCAAGAAGAGCAACGAGTTCGCTGCGCAGTTCCTGCCACGTTGCATCCACGGCAAATTCTCCT
>PFDS01000034.1:3700-7527 GCA_002772605.1 Candidatus Peregrinibacteria bacterium CG10_big_fil_rev_8_21_14_0_10_49_16 | reverse complement strand
AAAAAAACGCAGATGCGGCCCAGTAATATCCTCTGTTTGACGTTTTCCACAAGTGGAGCAACCGCAATGCGTGATCGCCTGAAAGTGTTTCTCGGTGCGGATGCGTATGGCGTGACTGTGAACACGATTCATGGGTTCTGTAACGAGATTATTGCTGAGCATCCTCTCGTATTCGAAGAGTGGGAAGCGTTAGAACAAGTGAGTGACGTGGAACGCTATCGCATCGTGAATCGCAGCATAGACAGTCTTCTGCCAAATTTACGTTTGGTCAATCGCAAAAATCCTCACAGAAGCACAAGTGGAATTTTACACAGAATAAGCCAGATAAAACGCGAAGACGTACCACTGGAACGGTTGCAGGAGGTGGCTTCGCAGCACGAGGAAGAACTTTCGCATAAGAGTAAAGAAGGAACCAAGACACACGCACGCAATCTTCTACAAGCTCAGAAATTTCACGAATTCGTTCACATATTTGAGAAGTACAATCAGGAACTTAAAGCAACGGGACGCTACGACTACGAGGATATGATCCTGGTATGTGCTCGTGCACTTGAACAAGAGGAATGGCTCCTCGCAGGATTGCAGGAGCGCTATCAGTATATTTTAGTTGATGAGTTTCAGGATACGAATGGTGCGCAGAATCGGATCATTGAACTTCTCACCACGTATCCCACCACTGACCACGACCCTAATCTCTGCATTGTGGGTGATGACGACCAGGCAATCTACCGTTTTCAGGGGGCAAATGTACAAAACATTCTTTCATTCCATCATCGTTTTCCACAGGCGAAGGTTGTGATTCTGACAACAAGTTACCGATGTACGCAGCCTATTCTCGATGCTGCAGGAAACCTGATTGAGAAGAATACGGAAAGGCTTGTGGGAAAAATTGAGGGATTGGAGAAAAAACTAAAAGCTGCGTGTATGGTTTGTGACGATTCGCCGTGTCACCCTCAACTTCTTATCTCTCCTTCCGACACGCTCGAACCATGGCTCATTGCAGAACTCGTACAGGAAAACATCGATCAGGGTATTGCTCCATCAGAGATTGCGATTCTCACGCAGAAAAATAGCGAACTTTTTCCGTTATACGATGTTCTCCATGCACAGAATATCCCTGTCGACCTTCGCGGGAAGCTCGATCTTCTTAAGTCACCACTTGTCAAACAAGCCATGTGTATTTTGAAAGCGATTCAGAAACCGACAGAGAGCAGTCTTCTCGCTGCTGCACTCGGTTGCGAGTGCTTCGCTTGCCACCCTGCGGATCTCGGTCGCCTCTTCGCGCATCGTAAAGAGAAACATGTGTCCCTTCATGATGTTTTGCTTTCTCTCGAGGGCTCAGAATGGCAAATCCAATTGATCAATTACGCCGCCGTAGTTCATGCACGCAATGTTCTCCTTGATCTGCATCAGAAAATCCCCTCCCGTACGATTGTGGAAACAGTGGAGTGTCTATTGAAAGAATGTGGGTTGTTATCTGTGATAGATCCCTTAACCTTCGCCCCTCTCCAATCTTTCTTCGATCGTATCAAGTATCGTGCCTACGAGCAGCCGAATTATGACCTCAATACGCTTATCAGTGACATCGAGTATTATGAGAATCCGGAATACAGCGACATTCGGTTGCAATTTAAAATGCCACACATCATTGAAGATGGAGTGCAACTCATGACGGCACACCAGAGTAAAGGATTGGAGTTTCATACCGTTATCTTGGCCAACATGCGAGAGGGACATTGGGAGAATCGCCGCACGCCTTCGTCTCTTGCCATTCCCGAAGACCTCCTCTTCGGTTGGGGAAAAGATCAGAAGAAGTACGAGAAAAATCAAGATGAGAGGCGAGTCGCTTATGTCGCGATGACGCGGGCGGTAAAAGAACTTCTCTTTATTGTGAGTAAAACGCAAACTTTGGGTGATAAAAGCAGGGAAGTATCACCGTCACAATTCATTGCGGAAGCAGGTGTACAGGAAGAAATTGAGCGCACACCCAAAAATGCGGAGATGGCATCCACGTTGCTCTTGGCGCCAACGCGGCATATCGATCAGGAATTCGCAGCATTCTTGCATGAACGTTTGAAGAAATTCCATCTCTCCGTGACCGCACTCAACCACTTCCTCGAAGATCCGCAGATGTTTTTGGAGATCGATCTTCTCCAGATGCCGCAGAGTAAAACATCGAGTCTCGTGTACGGGAACGCCGTCCATGCCGCTCTTCAGAAGTGGGGACTTGCGCACATGAAAAGCGATATATGTCATCAACAGGCATTCCTCGATGCATTTAGAAAATATTTACATGAACGCGAAGTTCTCACCGAGAAAGATCGTGACATACTCTTGCATCATGGTGAAGAAAACCTTCCTCGATACTACGCAGAGGTCTTGGAGGGTTTGAGTCCATTCGTGCACAGTGTGGAGAAGGGGATCAGTGCACGTATCCCACTGTGTCATACTGAACCTGTCCGTCCGGCAGGCGGGCCTGTCGAAGTGCCTATAAAAGGACTCATTGATCGCATCGACCTTGTGCATCCCACCTCAACTGACGCGATAGTCATTGACTACAAAACCGGAAAACCGAAGACGGAGAAGGAGATCAGGGACGGCGACTACTTCCGGCAACTCACCTTCTACGCTCTCTTAATGGAACATGCCAATATTCCCCTGCTCCCCAAAGCGTTTATTCTCGACTTCATCGGGGAGGGGAGTGACGAACCCATTCAACGCAAATTTACCGTTTCGGAGCACGACAAAGAAGAGCTGCGAAAGATCATTCGTGCAGTATGGCAAAAGCTGCAGAATTTGGATTTTATTACACTCTAGCTCCCCTATCTCGCGAGGAACAAAAACTTGACAAATAACTAATTTATAATATTATGGATTTGATCGTTCACTGAAACCATAGTTTTTGGAGGATTTGAGAATGAAAATGCTCGGTACTTTCTTGGTTGGTTTGGTTCTGTGTGTTCCTTTTGTCGGCTGGGCGACTACCGGCATCGTGAAGGGGATTCGCTACGACATCTCTGTTGGCGGACACCTGAAGCGTGCCGCAGACGCCAACACGGTCCCTCTTGCCAAAAAGGAACTTCACACTGCACTGAAGAACATCGAAACGAAGGGGTGGACATCCGGTTCTACACATGTCCTTTGGTGGACACCGGCGAACGACGTCGGCTACTGGTATGAAAACCTGAAATCCAGCTTAGAAGAGCTGGACAAGGTATCGCCGGATTCCACGCAGCTTGAGAGGACCAATTTGCTGATGAAGCTCCGAGAGACCATACTTGACCAAAACGGCGAAAGCCTGACGGTCACGGCTCCCGGTGGAATCTCGCTCCATCCCTATAACGTCTCCTATTTTTGGCTGGGATGGGTCTTCGGCCTCATCGGGGTCATTGGCGCCTTCATGGTTGTCATCCCTGTGGTGATTTTCTTCAAAGACTAAACTGAACGATGCAGGCGGGGTGGGACTTCGGTCTCCACCTCGCCTCTTCGAAGTTGCCTCATTTCTTCCTCTTTTTCTGCTGCTTTTCGTACCATTCAATAACGTCCTTTGTTGACCAGGGTTTAGCTTGTTCTCTTTCAAAACCGAGATTTCGCACCCATTTCCAGAGCTTGTCTTCCACTGGCGACTCGATTTCAAGATAGGTCGGGAAATTGGGTAGAGTATCGAACTCGAAGTGGATATCGTGCTCTCCATCCAGAAGCATGTACGAAAGGCGATGTTTGGTAATGCGACGAATCACTTCCAGATGCAGCTCCCGCAGGATGCCCTTCATGTCTTCAAAATCATCAACATTTGTTTCATGCTCCACGGCCCGCTTCACGCCACC
>PFDS01000034.1:3407-3661 GCA_002772605.1 Candidatus Peregrinibacteria bacterium CG10_big_fil_rev_8_21_14_0_10_49_16 | reverse complement strand
TTGAGTTTTTTATTTTTGCTCCCACTCGTGTAATCAAAGTATTCCGCGACAATGTCTCCTTCAAATTCTTTGACTCCGCCAAATGATTCGATGACCGGAACGATGAGTTCCGGTTGCACATCAAGAATTTTTACTTCGAGTTCATGCACGGAGGAAAGTCTGAACCATGATTATAAGGATTACAAGATTAACATGATTCATCCAATATACGGGAATCCGGTAAATCTCTTCATCAAGTAAATCAAGGTTCAGAC
>PFDS01000034.1:0-3397 GCA_002772605.1 Candidatus Peregrinibacteria bacterium CG10_big_fil_rev_8_21_14_0_10_49_16 | reverse complement strand
GTGACTGATCGTATTTTTGACCTCTAACGAAAGCTGACCGAAAACACAGTCATATCCATCCGGTCGAAAGCAGGCATCAAAAGGAAGACCTGGAGTAAGGTCGCATTCCAATGCATCGGTAATTGTTCCCGTGACACGACCTTCAAAGCAGTGCTCGTTTCCGTCTTGGTCGATAAAAACAACTGAAGAAATGAATGATGCAGTACGCACGTCTTCCCTTTTCATACGTTTGATGAAGTGCTCGATGTACTCACGGTCACTCACACTATCCCCGAGTCCCCATCGCCGCGTCTGCACGCCGAGTTCGTTCTTCAGAGCATCAACTATGATGCCGGAATCATCGGCAACTACAGCATGTCCATTTACTGCCTTCTGGAAAAACCTTGCTTTCATCAATGCATTCTCCCGATATGTCTCTCCTGTCTCCTCGGGCTTTTTCTGTATTCCCAAGTCTTCAGGTGTGAGAAGTTCAAGAGGCAATCCCTCAAAAATATCTTTTGCTTCGAGAACCTTGCCGGGGTTGTTAGTGCCGATTAAAAGATGCATATACTGGTGGTTATGTCATCCCTCCCCACCAACCGTCGCATTGGCATTAATATACACTTTTCGTGCCTTTGCTCCATCCGCAGGGCCAATGAGGCCTTTCTCTTCCATGATATCGAGAAGTCTCGCTGCGCGGGCATAACCGACTTTCAGCTGGCGCTGGAGAAGGCTTGCGGAGGCTTTTCCAGATAACTGGACAACACGAACAGCATCGAAGAATAGCTCGTCACCGCCGTTATCATCCGCTTCCAAGTCAATTTGCTGGAATGCACCGGGAGGAAGGCCTCCTGCCGACGATTCATCACCTTCATCAGACATGCGAATCTGTTCACTCATCTTTCCTCCTCCTGCAATCTTCACGGCATTGATGACCCGGTTCACCTCTTTCGTAGAAACGTAAATGCCCTGAATGCGAACAGGCTTCGGTGTGGTTGCCGTCATGTAGAGCATGTCTCCCGCCCCGAGCAAGTCCTCCGCTCCAACGGAATCGAGAATTGTTCGTGAATCAACCGAACTCACGGTACGGAAGGCAATGCGGGTGGGCATATTCGCCTTAATGAGGCCGGTAATCACGTCTACGCTTGGACGTTGGGTTGCAATAATCAAATGCATCCCGACTGCACGGGCCATCTGTGCCACGCGCGTGATCATAGTCTCCGTATCACGACGGAACTGACGCATCATGAGATCGGCCAGCTCATCTATAATGATGACGACACGAGGCATGAGAGCATCTTCGCTTTTCTGTTTCTCGTTGTATTCATCGATATTGCGTGCGCCAGTCTCAGAAAATCTCTGTAATCGTCTTCCCATTTCCGCCACGGTCCAGCGAAGCGCTTGCAATGCTCTTTCCGCATCGGTGATGACGGGTGTGAGCAGGTGAGGAATGCCGTCATAAGGCATGAGCTCGACGCGTTTCGGGTCAATGAGAATGAATTTCAGTTCATGGGGAGCATTCTGATAGAGGAGTGACGTAATGAACGTATTCATGCACACGGATTTTCCGGAGTTCGTGGCTCCGGCAATGAGAAGGTGAGGCATGTTGTCGAGACCGGCGACAATGGCATCCCCTGAGACGTCGCGTCCGAGTGGTAGTGTCACGGGGGACATATTCTGTGCAAATGCTTCACTTTCCAGAATCTCACGGAGGTGCACGAATGTGCGTTTTTCGTTCGGCATTTCTATGCCTACAAGAGACTTTCCTGGAATTGGAGCTTCTATGCGCAAGCTTTGTGCAGCAAGAGCGAGAGCAAGATCATCTTTCAGTGAACCAATGCGGCTCAGTTTTATTCCTTCGGCAGGCTGCAGCGTGAATTGCGTGACTGTCGGACCGGGACGCGCATCCCGGACCTTCACTTCTATGCCGAATTCGAGGAGTTTCTCTTCTATGAGGGCTGCCTGCGTTTTCAGCTGTTCGTCATCAATGGTCAGTTCGCTCTGTGAGGAATCCAGAAGGTCAAATGCAGGAAAGGTCCATTCTTCGTAGCGTGTATCTTTCATCTCCAATCCCGCAGGTTTCTTCTTTTGTATTTCCTCTTTTATTTTTTTCTTCGCCTTCTCTTTGACGATTTTCTGCGCAAAAACAGGGCGCACGATGTTCAGTTCATCGCTCTCCTCCTCTGTGGGTTTTTCTTCGTAATCCTCTTCAGAGCCTTCAACATCCTCCTCGACAACTTCCGCGTAATCCAGTGATGTACTGCGCCTCCTCTTCCTCTTTTGCATACTCTGAATATATCTAAGAATGGAAGAATAGTTCGGTTCAAAGGCAAGAAATGCTCCAATGAGGAACATGACTGACAGTACGGTGTATCCCACCGGTCGACTCAGAAAGAGAATAAAGGGGATGCTCATCATGAATCCGATTGCTCCTCCCAGTTCATTGCGCTTCACACCAATATCTTCCAAGGGAGCTCCAATGTGTACGAGTCCCAAGAATGCCAGAAGGCAAATGGCAAGACCGATACCTTGTTTCTTTTCGAGTGCCGTAGAAGGAAGAATCCACTTGAGCACTCCGGAGAGAATGAAGGCGGCAGGGAGCAGAATGGACCATTTTCCTCCGAAAAATACAATGAATTTCTGCAGTGTTCCGCCCAGAATGCCCGCCTCTTGTTGCAAAACAAGCAGGAGAAGGATGCCGATACCAACATGCACTGTTCCGCGAATGGCACGGACAGTAGACGGTTCCAAATCCAACATTGGGGAGGAACGGCGGCGAGAACGTGAACGACGCTTTCTACGTGGGGACATCGATGGTTAGTATAACGAATACTTGATAGTAGAACGAGTAAAAAACACTGCTATAGTAGAACTATGAACATCCTCATCTTTGGAAGTCGCGGCTACATGGGACAGAATTTCTTCCGTCTCTTCTCTGGGAGTTTTGGGAGTGATGTGGATATTGCTGACAGCGCTGCGGTTGGTAAAGAGTTTGACAGAGTGCAGCCAGATGTTGTTATAAACTGCGCAGCAAAAACAGGCCGACCGAATATCGACTGGTGTGAGGATCATAAGGCGGACACGCTGCGCTCGAATGTAACAGGACCACTTGTGCTGCTGGAAATGTGTCTGAAGGCCGGATGCCATTTGGTGCACATGAGTTCGGGCTGCATTTATCAAGGTGATAATGGAGGTCACGGGTTTTCGGAGAATGATCCCCCAAACTTTTTTGGGAGTTTCTACGCTCGCACAAAAATATGGGCGGAAGCAGTATTGAAAGAATTCCCTATGCTCATCTTGCGTCCACGCATGCCGTTTGAGAACAATGCGCACGAGAGAAATCTCATCACAAAACTTGCGAAATATGCCAAAGTTATCGATGTGCAGAATTCGATGACCTACGCACCTGATCTCTTCG
>PFDS01000032.1:821-4726 GCA_002772605.1 Candidatus Peregrinibacteria bacterium CG10_big_fil_rev_8_21_14_0_10_49_16 | reverse complement strand
CTTACAGAAAAGGAAAAGTGCTCATTTCAGCCTGCAAAATTGTCCACTAGCCCTAATTCATTCTGTTATTCTCAGAGAAGTCCGGTTGCAAAATTCCACGCTCCATTGATCGCGCTCCATACCCACTGAAGACCTGCATGAAAGAGAGCTACAAGGATGTCCAAAGCTGCAAAAAATCTATCCAACAAACTGTTTTGCGCTTCCAGAAAACTCTTACTTAAACATGTTTCCGTGCAATTACTGTCTTCGGTGCCATTCACTTGATCCCCCTCATCACACTGCTCACCATTGAGTTTATCCACATTCCCATCGCCGCATTCATACGGTAGACATTGAGTAATTCCGTCACCTATGTATTTCTCGTAACATACGCGCCCTAACTCCTCGGTAGATGCGGCCTGCGGAGTTCCTTCGCGGATATTGTTCCCACCATGGTCACAAACTTCTCCGAATAAAAAATCCGTAATGCCGTCACCGCATTTGGAAAATGTGCAACCCGGACGGCAGATGTTATTTGGACGGCCTGAGTTGAATTTTTCATGACAAATGCAACCACTGCATACCTGTTCTCCATTGCAATCGTTACTGCTTCGACATTGGTCATCCGGAGTACAGTCTTCATTCAACACGCCGCCTCCGCAACGCTGCTGCCACGCTATGCGCACAGTCGGATCCGTTATCCGATCAATCCAGCTCTGATCAATGCCGCAATCACACTCTTCTCCTTGCTCAAGGATTCCGTTCCCGCAGCAATCATCCGTTTTATCATCGCCGCATTTTTGCTTGGGATCTTTCTCCCCCGGATCATCGGGATCTTCCGGGTTTTCGGCATAGGTTCCCTTTCCCTCTCGACAATAATCAATGCGCCATGCTTCCGTTCCTTCGAAATATATCGGTACTGCTTCCGTCTGCACGCAAAACTTCTGATCATCCCAGAAGTGCACCCATTCCCAAATGAGTTCCGCCCACCAAATATCATCTTCGCTGCCCTCTGCCGCCTCTATCAGCCATGGATCTTCCACGATTTCATCCGCCGGATACAGAGGCGGACCTCCATCGCCAATTTCGCACGTTTCTCCGAGTACGGCACTTTGCAATACCCCATCGCCGCACCAGTTATTGTTACAGGTACTGCTGCACCAATGTTGATCGTCGTTATGCAAAAACTGCCCCCCCTCGATCCAGTCGGAAAATTGCAAATCCGACCAGTAGACGATGGACCAACAATAAGGGTTCTTCGCAGCATTCGCTCGAATCACTTCGCATTCGTTTTCAATTTCCTGCGTGACCCGATCCACCTCTTCCTGATCTCCCAAGGAATCCAACCTTTCCAAGAGCATTCCTGTTAACCATTCCTGATACGCAGAGTCATCTTCGCCTTCCTCAGGTTTGAGAGGACACCAACCGCAATCGCATTCCTCGGATAAGAGTCCGTATGAATTCGTTTCAGCAATCCCGTTTCCGCATATCGGCTCCGGTTCCGGCATACAAGGACCGATTTCCAGATAATGCGTCCGCCCGATCGGTCTGTAATTTGAATAGTCGTCGCCGGCTAACTGCGCAGCTTCACCGATGCTTACACCTTGGTTCTGAAATACGGTATGGATCTTCGGCTGCAACATGTCCGGTGCATTGGTATACACATACCCATCCTCATCGATTTCCCCCTTTCCGAATAGCTTGACCTCCCCTTGCACGGGCTCGTCAAAATTCTCGAGGGGAAGACCTTCTTTTGTATAGGTGATGATCGGAATACCAAGCGTGCCGCCTTGCGATTCCTGGGATTCTCCTTCGGGATTCTCCCCGTCAGCAGAGACAGTATAGGCCATGAAAGTGCGATCCTCTCCGGCTTTATGCAAAAGATCCCATGACAATCCTCCGTAAATAACAAACCAATCTTCGGCCTGAATACCGGAAAACTCTGCGATTTGTGCCGTATCCACAGTAAACATAACAGCGTTCTGTTCACTCTGTTCCGCAATGCGCAGCGCTTCCAAATACCCTCCCTCTGCATCGTATGTGAAGGATGGAACCTGTGCGCCCAGCTGAGAAAAACTCACCCCGTGCTCATTGAGAAATGGCAGCCAGTCATCATCATCAGGATTGTTAGGATCATGAGGAATATCCAAATATCCATCTTGATTATTGTTTCCCGGATAGAGCTCCTGAAAGTTACTGACTGTTCCATTGGAAAAATCGTAGACTTTTCGAAATTTCTCATAAATAAAACAGGGCGGCTCTTCATCACCTCCCTCCCCGCCGGTTTCCTCCGGAGAGCCCGCGAATGTCATCGTCGAAGCGCTCAGAAAGACGCTGACAAGAACCAGCCGTGCAATGGTACGCAGATAATTATTCACCGTATTGTAGTGTAAAGATGGATACTGGTGTGGTACAAGTTTTGCACATATATAAGATCATAAATACAAAAATTGAACACATTAATTTCCTCTCAACCACTGCCAGATTTGTTCCAAAGGTAAAATGAGTACTTGCCATACGTTCAACAGAATACCACGAATGCCACTTTCAAATTGTCTCTGTCTTGCCAGAAACTCCACACTGAAACATTTCTCAGTTGCAATACTTGGACGGACTTCCTGATCAGGAGCATCTGTACACTGCTTCCACTGTGCGTACGTATCTACAGCGAAGAGTTCTTGCTCACCTTGCACACACACGCCCACTGTACGATGAATTACCTCTCCTCCATCGGAAAGACATGCAAACCACGCCTGAAGATCTTCGATATCTCTGTCGTACTTTCCATCGATGATGCACCAGCCACCATTATCCAGTTGTTCTCCACGTAACTCATCTTCTTCTCCATCACCGCACACCCATGGAACACAGTTTGTACGACATGCTGCTCCTATAGTGTCGTTATTCGCACGTCCCTGGTCACACTGTTCTCCGGTATCAGTGACAAGGTCTCCGCAGTAGGGCAGGCGGCAGTCGGTGCGGCAGGCGCCGGCGACAGTATTGCTATTTACTGACTCGCATCCTTCAGGGAGGTTTCTCGGATCCGTTCCACAATCACACTCTTCCTCAAGCTCTTCGGTATTGGGATTATCTTCCAAAAGGCCATTTCCGCATGTACCGCACTTGTTGACATTTGCAGTACACGCATTGGCAAACCATGTACAGAACTGGCTCTGTCCACAGAGATTTTGGTCTTTGCGATGTTGGCATCCGCGACAACTATCCTCAAGTGTACATGCATTCGTGCAACCATCACCATTGCGTTTATTCCCATCATCGCACTGCTCGCCCGGGTCGACTTGGCCGTTGCCGCATGGCGTGCATTTGAGTTGCTTGGCATTCGGATTCAAGAAGATATTTCCCTTCTGCTGAATACAGCTGCGTGCACAAGTGGCGGTAATTCCTTGCCCCTGCTTCTTGCGGCAATGTTGCCCTGCAGGAGCCAACTGACATGCATTCGGACCGTCTTCCCAACAAAATCCCTTTGTACAGCAGTAGCACGTGACATTGGGTTGATCGCAGATGCCCACATTCACGCATTGGCAATTCTTATTGCATTCGTCTCCACGATTCGGGCATACCAGGCCCGGTTCGCCGCACTGTTCACCCGGATCTTGATTTCCATCGCCACAAACAGGCTGCTTTTCCTTATCATTATCTTTTTTACAAAGAACTTTTGCACCCGCATTGAAGAAGATGGTTCCTTTATTCTCTACACACTGTTTGGCGACAGACGTTCCCGAAGGCCCACTCCAGACTTTTTCTGAACTGCAACAGTAACATCGGGGGTCTTTTTCTTTTGTAAGCAACGTATCGCAACTTGATACGTCGATACAGGTACAGTCACTTTGACAAACCTGGTTGCTCGGACAATGGCTGTCGTTTTCACATTGTTCATTTCCTTCCTTCTTCCCGTTACCGCAAAG
>PFDS01000032.1:555-806 GCA_002772605.1 Candidatus Peregrinibacteria bacterium CG10_big_fil_rev_8_21_14_0_10_49_16 | reverse complement strand
CTCTGACCGGCGCCCTGGATGACGGTGCAGGTGTTGTTGCGACACTCAAGGTGTGTGGGATCGTCGGGGTCACAGTCCTCTCCTTGCTGCTGACAGTTACTGTGTCCGATGCCCCAGACGAGCGTGCAGGTGTTGTTGCGACACTCGAGATAGCTGTCTTGTATGAGGTTGCAGGCACCACCGACAGGTGAGCACTGGTTGGCACCTGCGCCATTCACTTCCGTGCAGGTGTTGTTGCGGCATTCGAGGTG
>PFDS01000032.1:0-531 GCA_002772605.1 Candidatus Peregrinibacteria bacterium CG10_big_fil_rev_8_21_14_0_10_49_16 | reverse complement strand
CCAGACCATCGACTTTCGTACAGGTGTTACTCACACATTCTAGATGGGAGGGGTTTCCAAGATCACACGTCACGCCTGCGGGAGAACAGGTATCCTGTCCCGCTCCGGGAACAGAGACGCAGCGGTTGTCCTGACAGGTGAGGTGGGAGTTCTGGCCTCCTTCATTCTGGCAAGTTGCACTACACCCATCTCCATTCGTCGTATTGCCATCATCACACTGTTCCACTCCTGCTCGTATAAATTTGTCACCGCATCGAGCGTTGCGGCAGTTATAAATGCATGCATCCGTATTACCTTGATTTCCATCGTCACACTCTTCCAGGGGTGCGTAGCGAATTCCATCACCACAAATCTCTCCACTACTTCCGCACGGACCGCAATCCCAGGGACAGTTCGTACACGTTTCCGTCGGGCCATTGCAGGTGCCGTTCGGGCATGTGAGCGGCAGTATGCCATCACCCGTGCGTCGGCACTGACAGAGAGTGGTATCGCAGGATGATCCGAGAGGACAATAGTTCGGAGATGCCTTGG
>PFDS01000023.1:47167-48099 GCA_002772605.1 Candidatus Peregrinibacteria bacterium CG10_big_fil_rev_8_21_14_0_10_49_16 | reverse complement strand
CGCGGTTTTCGATGAGCGCGGCTGGACGCGGCTCTATCGGGACTCCAACAATGAAATTTCAATCGCTCTGGATTTCTGTTTCAACGACACAATTCTCTATGAGTACGTGTGTGACAGAGGCGCTGTGCGACAGGTGATTCACGGGTGTTATCTCTGTCAAGATGGTGTCTGCACTGACACGGGAGCCATCCTCTGTGATGATTCAGATGGAGGAATCGTCACGGACATTGCTGGAGGGGTTGTGCTCGAGGATGCAGATGGCAACCGGACCGCCAGAAAAGATTTCTGCGTCAGTCCGACGGAACTGACGGAATTCTCCTGCGGCCGGGGAGAGATTATCGAGACGACCGTTTGTTGCACCTGCAAAAACAATCAATGTGTGACAAGTTCCGGTACAACCCTCGTCTGCAACGATTCTGATGGCGGTGCGGATCTTGATGTACAGGGAACTGCCACCGTCACGGATACGTGGAGTGGGGTGATTGTAGCCGAGTCCACAGATTTCTGTGTGGAGGAAAAAGGGAATGGACTTGTGGAATTCGTCTGCTCAGGAAGCTACATCTCCTCTACAAGCGCACCGTGTCGGTGTGTCAACGGACGGTGTGATCTTCTTCCCTGAGCATCACCCACATCCCATCTTCATCGGGTGTATCTTTGATACACATCCATCCATTTCTCTCCAAAAATTCCTTCGCTTTTGGATTTTTTTTATCAACATATGATCGCCAGGTGTGCACTTTCTGCAGATATGGATGACTGATGAGTTCTTTTAGTACTTCCGAGCCAATACCCTGTCCACGGAGTGATGGCTTGGTGGCAACATCAGTGATGCAGTAGTATCGGTATTTTTCTGTGGGATACTTGATTCCCACAACGGCGACAAGTTCACCATCACGAAAGACACTGTACTGACAGCCGTCTGTTTCTCTGAG
>PFDS01000023.1:46168-47143 GCA_002772605.1 Candidatus Peregrinibacteria bacterium CG10_big_fil_rev_8_21_14_0_10_49_16 | reverse complement strand
CATACCACGACCGGTACTCCGGAAAGTCCTTTTCTTCAAAAAGGGAAAATATGAGCTGATCAGCCATAGAAAAGAGTATACGCCGGGTGCTATACTATCCCCATGAAGGAATCCCCAGACTTCAGACCCGTAAAGGAGGATAAGTTACAACAACTTGCAGAGTGGCGGGAGGATAAAGAGAACAGTCCTTATGATTTTGATGTAAACTTTCTATATCAACTCATCTTTTATGCCGACGAGCCAGAAGAAGATGCGCTTCTAAAGAAAAAGCACTTGAAACATGAGACAGGCCATCAGGCACTGGTACTTACACGAGATCAGCTAGAACAGCTGGAAGCGCTGGAAGGAGGTATCTTAAGAATTGTAAATCCGAAAGGAAAAGTTATCAGAATCTTTGCGGAAGCAATCGATCCAGACGACGTTTTGGTTATCTATCCCCATGAGCTGGGGGATGAAATACAGGAAGAGTAAGAGGCATTATTTTTTTGCCTTCTACGAGTGTATACTCGTGCCATGCGCTACGTTGATGGATACGTTCTGCCCGTCCCAAAAAATAAACTTGATACCTATAGGAAGATGGCCAAACAGGCAGCAAAAGTGTGGATGAAGCACGGTGCGCTGGAATATGTTGAGGCCGTCGGAGATGATCTGACATCAGTGCATGAATGGCATGGTATGCCTTTTCCGGATATGGCGAAGGCCAAGAAGACGGAAACGGTCATCTTCGCCTTCATCATCTACAAATCCCGTAAACATCGTGATCAAGTGAATAAAAAAGTGATGGCGGAATTCAGTGCATATATGAAAAAGAAGAAAAAGAAACCTGCCATGCCCTTTGACATGAAACGCATGGCCTACGGTGGCTTCAAGGCAATTGTGGATGTTGTGGCAGAGAAGTAGCTAGGACCACAACATTTTGTACTTTCTCCAATTCATCCAGAGAAAGAATGCGTTGATGAAAAGCAGAATGTACGC
>PFDS01000023.1:34422-46157 GCA_002772605.1 Candidatus Peregrinibacteria bacterium CG10_big_fil_rev_8_21_14_0_10_49_16 | reverse complement strand
AGTACCGCAGCTAGAGCGGTTTTATTCATGAAAAGTAGCACTGCACAGACCAGACTCAATACACCGATCATCTGCATCATGTACCCGGTATTCATCAGTGCCAACATAAATGCCCATCCCTCGGGCGTGTACATATCCGCCGTTGGTTCCGGCATGAGACCAAATGCTCCCGCAACGGGCATGAGGAGAAAAAGACCGAGAAGAATGCGAAGAATATGGCTGAGGATCTTCATAGAAAAGAAAGAAGGAACGGATGCAGTGTAAAGAAGATGCTATACTCATGGCAATGAACCCCTACCGAGAAATATTTGAGGAGTTGAACAATGCAAAAATTCAGTATTTAGTTGTGGGGGGAGTGGCAGTAAATTTGCACGGATATAGCCGTTTTACGGGTGATGTGGACATTCTTCTTGCACTGACTATCGAGAATCTTGACCGTATGGCAGCACTGATGGAACGCTTGGGATACAACCCAAGATTACCTGTTGATGTACAGACCCTTGCGGAAGAAGAGCAAGTGCGACGGTGGATGGAAGAAAAAGGCATGACTGCCTATTCGTACATCCATCCGAAAATGCCGCAATTCAGCATTGATATTCTCACAGGAGATTCATTCAAGTTTTTTGATTTTGATGCGCGAAAAATACTCCTGGAATTGCAAGATCTTTCTGTTCCTGTTATTGCGATAGATGACCTTCTGGAGATGAAAAAACAGGCAAATAGACAAAAAGATATCGAAGATATCGCTGCTCTGCTAGAATTGAAGGGACTATGAAGAGTTCAGCAAAAAAATATGGCATTGATGTCGACTATCTGCGTCGATGTAAGCAAAGCACCCCTCAACAGCGCCTCGATTGGCTTGCAGCCGCTTGGGAATTTGCGACTATGAAAAGAAAATCTGTCTCTGGGAAAAGGCAAAAGGATCAAAAAAAGTAAACGTATTGTAAAATCCGCTTCATCCTCTATCATTCTGTTCCTTTCTCCGATTGTTCTTTTACAGATAGCAGAATCTCCATGCACACTCCTTCTTTTTTTGGAAGGAGGCTGCTGTGGAGGTTTGAATCAGAAAAGGAGAAGAATCATGAAATACCTTACGTTCATTCTCGTCGGATTGGTACTCTGTGCAAATTCGACAATCGCCCAGGAAGATGGCAAGAAAGCAAAGGAACCCGCCATCGAAATTCTCGTAAATGATCACAGCAAAGGGGACAACGTGGATGTATTCATCTACGTCCCTGCCAAGAAGTTCGTGTACAAAAACATGAACAAGAACGCCTTCAAGGGCATCAAGGTAGGATACCTCTTTGGAGACAAAATGGCGTATATCGCCATTGAGGAATCCAACACATTGGTGTTCTTCGAGAATGGCGACGACCCGGAGATCACAACATTCATCCTCGGAGAAAACGCCAATCTGCGCATCCTTCTCCCGAAAGGGACAACGTTCAAGATTTCGTACGACTAACCACATGTATCACCACAGCAGCAGGGCAGTACGTTACTGCCCTTTTTCTATGTACACTGTTTTCATGCATACATACAGTCTCTTCCTACTATCTCTCTTCCTTGTCGCCTGTGGCAGCACAGGTACACTTGATACAATGAAGGAAGAAGAATCATCGAAATATTTGCGTCCGTCGGATCAAGAGATCAAAGACATGCTCTCACCGTTGCAATATCAGGTGACGCAACAGGAAGGGACGGAGCCGCCATTTGAGAATGAGTACTGGGACAACACAGAAGAGGGGATTTACGTCGACGTCATTTCCGGTGAGCCACTCTTTTCCTCCACGCATAAATTCAAATCAGGTACCGGATGGCCCAGTTTTGATCGACCCCTTGTAGAGGAAAACGTGATGGAAGAGAAAGACTTCAAACTCATTCTTCCACGAACGGAAGTGCGTTCACGTTACGGTGATTCACACCTTGGCCACGTCTTCTCCGATGGCCCAAAGGATACAACAGGATTGCGTTACTGCATTAATTCTGCAGCCCTGCGCTTCATCCCAAAAGATACATTGCGAGAGGAGGGGTATGAGGAATTTACGGAACTGTTTGAGTAGTAGTTGACAGATTTGTCTAAAAAACTTTACGCTATCAAAGCGTTCCTTCACTGAAACCAAGAAAAAGGAGCATGTCATGCGAAAAGCTATTGCATTCTTGTGCATAGTGCTTTTTTCCATCGCGGCAGTCGGCTGCGACTCGGGGAAAAACACAAGCACTGTCGCCGGACACATTTTCTCGAGTAGTGATGTTTACAGTCTGCTCAAGATTCCCCCAACGGAAGACGCGTCATTTCGCTCGATTCCAGTAGCACGTGAAGGTGAAGTCGTTGTCTACTACGGCGGCTGGAATATCGACCAGCTCGAACAGGCATATGGGGAAGATATCGCATGGTGGTACCAGATTTCAAAAGAGGAGGTTCAGAAATGGCCGACTCCCAAAATTGGCTACTACCGTGTCGTCTTCTCCATACCAGGCACCAAAGGACTCAATTACGAAGAGCAGACGAAGGTCCTGCACGAAATCAAACCGGATTTCGAGCCAGCCCCCGCTCTTGTCGCAATCACGGCATTTCTGGCCCACAACAAAGCTACACATTCCCTCCCGCCTGGGAGAGTGGCAAGCTACGTCTACCACCGTTGTCGAGAAACACTTCCAGAGGGCGCACGTGCGCACATCGCTCTGGAAAAAGAAATGAAGTATCCGCTACTGAGATTCGACTACCAGCACCAAACACTCGCTGCAACCAAGTATTGCCCATAAACTCAAGAAAGGAACGCACCCCTCCAACACCGCGTTGGAGGGGAAATTCGCGCGTCCAAAAAAGCAATTTAAAATTGTTCCCGCTTCAGGACATCTTTCTCCACTCCCCACTTTCCGGAACCGTGAACGAAGAGGATGGCGAAGACGGCAACATAGAGAAGTGCCAATTCACCTTTATTCATAATCGGCAAAAGACCGCCGGCTGCATGGACTTTAATATACGCGCCAAGGAGAAGGATGGCCCCAAGAAGTGCCGCAAGACGCGTCCATATACCCAAAAGAATAGCCAGGCCGCCGATAAGTTCGCATACGCCGACAACACCGATGAATCCTTCGACTTTAAACGTGCCATTAAGCATACCAAGTTTCTGAAGTCCATGACTCATGAACATGAATCCGGTGAGGACACGGAATAAAAAGTAGAGCAGGTCGGCGTGTTTCCTCGCCACCCCTGCAAACAGAGAAGACATAGAAAAATGGGGTAAAGAACGGAAACGAGTATAGCAAAAAATATAGTGTCCATGTATCTTGACTTTCGCTCTTTCACATTGCACTACCCCTAAGAATGGATACACATATCTATTCTCGGGGGTAGGAACATCACACTCTGAAAGGAGAAACCATGTCCGTACAAAAAAGCATGAGCAGTGCAATGGATTTGCTGCGTAGCGTACAGGAAGAGCTCAAGAAGGAACCGAAGAAACCTCTGTCTTTCGGAGAGAAATCCTTCCGGGCACTCTGGATCACGTTGCTCACCATCATCGGCAGCAGCCTGATCCTCGGCGTCTACCTGCTCTACAGACACATTGACCAGGGCGCAGGTCGCTATCCGGAAGGAACGATGCATGTGTTCCTCATGGATGCCGGTGATCCCGGCGCGCGCCATTCGGGAAGTGTCCCATTCTCGGGGCACCCCGAGTCCATTCGCATCGTGCAAAAATCTCCCACAGTACTCGTGGTACTGCGAACCGGTAATCAGGAGTACGCCCTGGAGATTGAGCACGATATGAAGAACAAGGACGGCGGAATTCAGTTCATCTTCGCGCACAAGAACATGGATGCCCTGCGTCAGGCAACAGCCGTCGCCGTCTATCGCACGGAAGAAGGGAAGGAGCCCAAAATCCTACACCATACCGGGTCATTGATGAAGGAAGATATCCACTTCATCGACTGGCGGTTCGCAGGAAAAGGAGAAGATGCAAGAAGTTACATATCCTTCAACTGGACAAGCGGAAACGCCTCTGGCAGCAGCATGGGGAGCGACTATGCGGATATCAACGAATTCGTCTTCTCGGAGACGGACTTCTGGAAGAAGAACAAGGAAGGAGGTGAATGATGCGCAGTATCACACTTCTGATCTTCGCCAGTCTGCTCATAGCCGGGCTCTTCAATGCATGGCTCTGGAATGTCGAGCGGGATTTTCCTCGCATGAGTACCCGCCGCCATGCGGCGCCCGGTCCGCACATTGAGCAGCATGTCGCATTCCTCCACGCTGTTCACAATGGAAAGAAGTATTACTCGTACATGAATCCCGGTCATGAGATCCCGCTGCGCGGATCTGTGGAACGGATTCGCGTTTCTATCGAGAGCAATGCTGTGGAACTCGCCTTTCTCACAACGGAAGGCTGGAAGGACTACCGTCTTGGCGGATGGAGTCCGCTGAGTCCAGACTGCTCCGAGGAATCGATAAGCCTGAAAGCGCACTATAAGGGACTCTCCAAACCCCGCGATGCGGTTTTCGCATCGGTCGGTACTGGACAGTACTTTGCCCAAGTGCGCGTCAGAGAAACGCGTACGGAGCCCAAACCTCTGAAAGGAGACCTTAAGCAGATTTCCATCAAAGGTGAAGGAGGCTCCTATACCGTCACGATCGACACTACGGAAGGTGACAAGTATGAAGAATTCGTGTCGGGGCACGTCATCGACGTGTACCTGGACTAACCCCCGTTCCTACCCCATCCCCCTCCCTCTCCAGGGAGGGGGATTTCTCTTTCTTCTTCAGAAAAAATCCATATACTATTCTGCCTGTATTTTCTCCCTATTATTCCTATGCAAAAAAAACTTCTTTTTACCTTCGGGGCACTGACAATGTGCACCGCACTGGTTCTCACACTGCTCCTACCTCTCTTCACACACCGTACAGCGGCACAAACGTTCGATTCCTTCTTCGATATCTGGTATGAGGTGAGTCTGGATAGTGGACAACAGATACAAGGACCACTGCAATCATTTGATTGGGGTATGACACGCGACTCAAAGAAAAAAGGCGAAACAACACTGGAGGATATCGTTGTCACGAAACAGATTGATGCGGCGACACCAAAACTCATGTTGTTCTGTGCACAGGGACACGCCATCCCCAAAGGGAAAATCCATCTTCGCCATAGGAGCCAGCCAATGGAGTACTTCACCATGAGCTTTACCAATGCTCTCTGTACTTCCTACAGCGTCAACGGTTCATCCGGTGAACAGGTTCCCACTGAGCAGATCAGCCTGAACTTTGAAGAGATCAAATTCGAGTACAAACCACAGGGAGAAGGAAAAGAAGGTGAACCGACAACAGGGGAAACGGTAAATTCTGACAATATAAAGAGTAAATAAGAGAAGTGGAGAACAGAGAAAAAACAGTGTCACCCTTCGGCTACGCTCAGGGTGACACTGTTTTGATTGTCCTACACATCACTCCTCAAAAGGAACGTAGTTGTATTTCGGCTTTGAAAAACCCCGCGGTTCCATGAGTGCAAGAGGCGTTTCTAGATTACGATGACTGGCGATGACCCCAAGTTGCCAGTCGAAACTCGTTTCCACGACATTGGGAAAGTAGGTGCCAAGTTCCTGTGACTGATGCCACCAAGGAAAATTGTTTCGATGATGCTGATTCTTCCCCAAAATCCAGTCATGTTCTTGATCGTACATACAGGTCATCCCCGACTGGAAAATCACCGTGTCACTGTGTTGAGCAAGTCCCCGTCCTTTCTTTTGAATAAACCACGGATTGAGTTCATAGGGCATTCCCAGAAGTACCAAGTCATAGTCCCGGTCAAATTCAAAATCAAAACCGCTCTGCTCTACCACAGTGTAGTCCGACAATGTTGCACGCAAATGCGCAGCTGCCTTAGGGTTCACTTCCACGAAAGTGTAATCTGTAATACCACGGCGCCGAGCCGCTTTGCCACATGTTCCTACCCCTCCACCGATTTCTAAAACAGATCGTATGTTTCGTTGATCCAGAAGGGCTTCCAGTATTTCCACAGGTAAGGTATCCGGACTAATGTAGATAAACGGTCCGTGACGCATGACGTGCGTCAGACCATACTTTTTCGTATAGATATCAAAATCCGATCCATCTTCAATGTTGCCTTCTCGACGAAGCTTCTCCACATCATCGAGAAAAATATCCTCGTCATTCTGAAATACGTCCACAAGACGGTGTTTCCATACGTTTGGATCAACAGAATCATATGATTCCTTGATCTCAAACGGTGGTACAAGACGCGGAGCAATATCCAGGCATACATGTTTCGCTTCCGGAAAAACACGACGTATATCCTGTTCGATGGAGCCAAATACCTTCCCCTGAAGATCCGTGCGCACACCATTGTCATAGTGCTCACCATAAAAATGCGGGTTATGAGTTTTCGCCTCCAAACAAAGCAAAACGCCATTCTTCTCCATTTGAAACCGTCGTGGTTCATAGTGTCGCAGACCGGTTATCGTAAGACCCAAAGGTGTAAAAGTGTCCTGTGCTTTCTGAGCAACAACCTGCAACTGCCGATCACGCTCAGGAAGTTCCGGAAGTACATCAACACGTTTTGTTATGCGAGAGGCCTCGGACATAGAGGAAGGGAAAAAAATAAAGAGGAAATTGTACTATGTATCGTCAAGCTCAGGACACAAGTAGTGAACACAATTTTTCGCTTTCCAAAACTTTTTGAACCACTACACTTCATGATCATGGCAGACGACATGCAGGCGCCGGCAACCAAACAGGATCTTCAGGACTTCATGAGGTCTTTGCAACTCACTTTCACTGATATTGATGCCCGCTTTGAAAACATCGATAAACGATTTGAAAAAATAGATGCACGTTTTGAGCAAATGGAAAAGAGAATGGATAAGCATGCTGAAGATATGAAACATCATTTTGATATAACTGTCGAACACATCAAACACGAAATGCTTCATGGCGCACTCAACGACAAAGTCGAACAACACGAAGATCGCATCCAGATAATAGAACAACATGTTGGGCTTGTTGCTGCATAAATCACACATTATATAGTTACACCATAAACTTAAGGAAGACTGAATGTATTCTTGGCAATTTCGTATTCAGTGATGGAGTCGGTTCCTCTAGAGTAACAACCATGCCTGTACACACACACTGGATCGTCTTCGGCGGTTCACCCAGTTCCGGAAAAACAACAACACTCAGACAACTTATCAAACTCGGCCACAAAGTCATTCCCGATACGGCGCGGGCTTTTGTGGAATTCGAATTGAGCAAGGGGAAGTCCTTGCAGGAAATCCGTGGCAATCCCAAGGAATTCCAACCGCAAGTGGCAGAATTTTTCATGGAACGCGAACGAAATCTCTCGCCACATGAGCATCTGTTTCTAGATTACGGTCTCCCGGATGCGCTTTCCTTTAGCACTCACTTGGAACTCGATATCGAACATATTATTCAAGCATGTCAGGAGAATCGCTACCAACAAGTCTTCCTGTTTGATCGACTCCCGTTGGAACGGGATAATGTCCGCACAGAAGATGAACGAGAACTGACAGAGCTCGATCTCCTCATTGACCGTACATACCGAGAAATGGGGTATGAGCCAATTCGTGTACCCCCACATGCAATCGACGAACGCGTCAGCTTCATCCTGGCTCACCTCACGGCAGAAGAAACAGAAGAATCCTCGGTGTTGCAAGCCTTGGCAACGCAAAATGCATAACTACAGAGGTGCTTCTTCATCCTCTTCTGAAGAAGGAGGGTGGGATGAAGTACGTTTCTGAAAATGATTGGTAAATTTCGATAAGTAGAAAATACTACCAAATGCAATGAAGATACAGATTATGAGTATGTACAAAACTATTTGTAGAAAGTTATGCACGTCCGTACTGATCTCTTTCATGGATGTTGTAACAGATCCTGATCCTTGCGGTACACCCCGCATCAAATAATCGTCAGAAGTATCTGACAAGGTGCTGTATTGCGAAAAATTTGACGATACATCTATCCTTAGAAAGGAGGATATCGAAGATACAGAAGATAAAGAACTGCTTGTAAAGGCAGTACTTCCACTCCCGACATCGATACCATATGACTGAAGCACTGCAAGATCTTCAGGGGAAAGATTTTGAAGATCTTGCTCTAGCAACTGTAGAAGTTGCGGAGGGAACGACTGTTCTTCTTCAATGGTTATTTCCATAGGTTCTGGTTCTGAAGCGTTTTTCTCAAGCGAAATATTCACAGGAAAACTTAAAAAACCAAAATCAATCTCACCAAAGAAAGAAAGTGCTTCATCGGTAACTGAACCTTCAAAAATCACTTCTGTTCCCCTAAATGGCACTGTAACAGTGAATTTTTCCTGATCACCTGCAAATAAAAAATTCTCTTCTTTTTCTATACCATCCCACCACGAAGTAGTGGAGAGACTGCCCTGAGTAAGGCGTCCCTCGGAAAAAAACGGCCTTCCATCAATCACAGCGGAAAATACGAAAGCCGAAGAAGAACCGAGCCAATCATGCGAAAGAAGCAATGTTGGATGTGCCAATGATATTGGTATCGCATTTGATTGTATATCACAGTCAAACAACCGCTCTCGATCACTGGATGATTGTCTGCACATGAGCGTGCCACTAAATATGCCCTCGGTACCAAATGAACCACTCCACGTGTCGGTGAACTCTTGATTTTTTGTCCATATACTTTGAAATATTGTTTCTTCTTGGGTTTCTTGTGCAAAAACCGTAGGGAGAACAAGGAAGAGGGCAATGAAACTTGTGCAGAAAACATGCATGCCTGAAGTGTATCACACACTACTGCAGTACAAACATGCGTCGTACCATAATTGTCAGTACTATCAAACTCAGAGCACCGATAACCCATTCTGAAGCGCCGGTCTGCGGCTGGCGAAACGGTTTAGTAGTCACAGGAGCTGTCATGGTGGTTTGGACTGATTGGGAAGCAGGAAGAACACTCGCTCCCAGAGCGTTGGGGTTTGGAGCAATAACAGATGACGGTGCAGGTGCCTGTGTCTGAGGCGGAGGTGGAAGAGAAGGAGAAGGAGGAGAAGAAGGAAGTTGAGGCGGTGCATCTCCCACGATTACTACGCCGGCGAAAGAAGAATCAGTAAGAGAAATGTACTGATATTCACCGAAGCCGATTCCTTCCGGCAGAACGATTGTATACGAAGAACCAGGAAAAATAGGAGAGGTGTAGAGTATGCCCTCATTCGTTTCCAGTGTTTCAGATGAGAGAATATGTGGCTTCTCATCATCATTAATCCATATAACCTGTGCTCCAGGAGGAACAGTTATGCTTGCAGGATTAAAACCACCCGCATGAATATGCACTTCATGTACATCATTCGCCAGTTGCGCGGTAAGCGATCCGGTCTTCACATACAGAAAATACCCAACTGAAAGAACTGTTATAATGCCAAGAATAGCAGCCAGACTTCGCGAATAGGGAGAGGCTGCAACCACCGTGCGAGCAGATGGACTATACCGAACAGGTACTTCCTCAACTGTTTCCCAATGAGGATGGATATGCGTCATGAGGAATGCACAACGAAAAATTGGCGACGAAACGCAAAAGTCATGCCCACAATAGTCGATGCGACAAGAAGAAGAGTCAACGAAGACGGCATGCCCGTACTTCCCGACAGGGAAGGGGACTTCCCTGTTCCCTGAGGCAATTGTCCCTGCGGCAGTTGCCCCTGTAGAGGAGCAGTAGAAGAGCCCGGATTACTGACACTTACCGCCACTTCTTGACTGTAGGCTGTTTCCTCATTCGATCCATTGACGCCACGCACGGCAAAGTAGTACGCGGATCCTACAGGAAGGTTGCGAATCGTTGTGGAATGCGTAGCCGCATCCAAACTGCGTCTCTGTGTGTACTGACTCGATACCGTACCATAGTACACATTATGCCCGATGAGCTTAGCCGAAGGGAGAGGATCCCATGTGAGGAACACTGCGCTTCCCTCGGTTGTTGCACGAAGATTCTGCACTTGAAGCAAAGTAAAAATCTCGGGTACCTCTGGTATCGGCTCTGGAGAATCTTCTACAGGAGGAGCAGAATCGGATAGATCCCCGGAAGAGAGATCTTCGTCAGTATCTGTAACAAAAGCTTCTGCACCTGCATTCAAACGGACGAAGAGCTGACTGGGGTCCAGTGATAAGAGGTTTGTTTCAGTGCCAGGCACGCCTACGAATACACCCGTACGACTGTCTGCGCCGCTTTGTGCATCAAAGAAGGATAAGACAGTGCTGCCTACAGAAACATCAAGAACACGAAACTGAATGCGGGCAACGACGGTTTTTCCGCCGGAAAGTTCACCGGCTGCGCTTGCCCCAATCTTTACATACCCTTCATTGGGAAAGAAATCGTTCTCTCCGGGAGTCGGTAGGGAAAAATCAGGCGCAAGATCAATGCGCACACCTTCCAGCACATTGGGATCATAGACAATCCAGGCACGAACACGTTGGAAGGACAGACCATCAGCATTATCTACATAGAGGTCCACATCAAGAATATCTCCGGTAGAAAGCACTTCTGTCTCACGCGTTTGAGGATCGCGTATGGGATAGTCAAAACAGTTCCCCGTGCCGGGATTAATAATCGGAGGAATGTTCGGAATGCCTCCAAGTCCTCCTCCAAATCCATCCCCCTCCTCACAGTGAGGACGGAAGAGAAACGAAGGAGTCACTTCCTGTGCATGCACAGGAAAGAAGGGCAAAAGCGTTCCGCATACAACGAGCAAACACTTACTTGCGCGCAGCCAGGTCATGAAGGAGAAGTACTGCATCGTCAGTGGTGAATTGGCCATCGTCAGTTGGATCTGCTTTGCGCTGTGCTTCCGTCGGCTCAGCATATCCACTCACAAAATGCAGAACTTCGATGACATCGTACTCATTGAAGATTTCATCTCCATTGATATCCCCCGTGCGTTCTACAGTATTTGCCTGAAGAGAACCTACAGTGCGAACATCACCGGCAGTATGAATGCCAACGGCAAACGATGCAGCCACGCAGAGGATACCGAGTGTTAGTATTTGTGTTGTCCGAAGCAGTGGTGATGTGTGTTTGTTCATTTCTTACTAGTATACACTAAAATACTGCTTTTGGACAATGCAGTGATAGTTGCATAGTCAATATATATATGTCATAGATAACTATTCATATTAGGAGGAGGAGGAGGAGGAGGGTTAGGATGAGAGTGTCATGAGGAGCATCGTTTGTTTTACGGGAAATAATGCCTTTGCGCTTACAGAGAAACTCAAATTCTGGAAGCGGGAATTTATGACAAAACATGGCGAACATAACTGCATAACACTGGAAAGTAACGATGTCACAAAAGCCGGAATGCTGGATGCACTGTCTGGCATGCCGTTTTTAGGAGAAAAACGCCTTATTATTTCTTTAGGCATTCCAAAGTTCTCCAAAGAGGATATGCAGGAGGTCTGCCAAACTACCCCTCACGATACGATTCTTCTCTTCATCGAGCCCAATCCCGATAAACGATTGGGGGGCACCAAAGAACTGCTCAAAATAGCCACAGTACACGTATGTAACTTACTTTCTGAGAAAGAGCTTCGCGCATGGGGTCGGGAGTTTCTTGAGAAGAGACAGAGAACAATCACGGAAACTGCATGGCAGACAATGCTGCGGTATACCGGAAACAACCAAGGTCACATTGCATCCGAACTTGAAAAACTCTCTCTCTTTGTAAAAGACACTATTA
>PFDS01000023.1:29008-34407 GCA_002772605.1 Candidatus Peregrinibacteria bacterium CG10_big_fil_rev_8_21_14_0_10_49_16 | reverse complement strand
CTGCAATGGGAATTAACCAGCATCCTTCAGAAGCAGGAACTCAGACACAGTGTTGCATTTTTAGAACTTCTCTTCAGTAAAGGAGAAGATGCACATCGCCTCTGGAATACTCTCCTCTGGATGCTACGCAGTCTGATTACGATCACCTGGGAAAAAGATCTTTCAAAAAGTTCCATGCGCATGCATCCTCATACGGCGCGTGCCCTGCGTTCCCTGAGTACGAAGCTTGCAGATCGCCTACCACACATCGCTGCATTCGCGCTCTCTACGGAAAAGGCCGTGAAGACGGGAGAAATACGCACAGAACAAACCAAAACCATCGAACTTGAATGCGCCATTACTCTGCTTGTCAGTCTCCTCTCAGGAGAAAATCTTAAAAAAAGCTCATAAAGCTAAATGACTTTCTCCACAGCATACTTCACCAAACCACTCGGTGTACTTACTTCCACAGTATCACCCTTGCTCTTCATGAGAAGTGCTTTGCCGATAGGAGATTCATTGCTGATAAGCTGCTGGAAAGGATCCGCTTCTGTAGCACCCACAATGGTAAAAGTCATCTCCTCCTTCTCGCCGGAAAGTGGACGTACCGAAACAGTGGAACCTACATTGATCTCTTTCGTCTGACGCACTGCAGGCTTCTCACTAATGATCTTTGCATTCTTGATCTTCATCTCCAGCTCGAGAATGCGACCTTCTACGAACGCCTGCTCGTTCTTGGCCTCTTCGTACTCTGCGTTTTCCGAAAGGTCACCGTAGGAGATAGCTTCCTTTAAACGCTGAGCTACCTCTTTGCGCTTCACACCCTTGAGGAGCTCCAGCTCCTCTTTAAGTTTTTTCAACCCTTCACGGGTCACCAGGGTCTGTTCAGTGGATGCGCCACCGGAACCATCATCTGTATCTTGATCGTCAAAATCGGACATAGTGGGGAGATAGTGCCTTTTAAAAGCTCTAAAGTCAATCCTTCGGCAAGCTCGGGAGACACCCTACTTCACCTCTAACAGATCCGGCCATGCTAGAATAGGTAATTCTTCCGTATTCTCGTTTAAAAGAGCGGAAATTGTGTATTTTGCCAGTTGTATATTGGTGATCAGAGAAATGCCCTGATCAATGGCAATACGTCGCATGAAGTATCCATCGGTCTGCTGAGGATCTTGAAGATACGAAGGTATATTGATCACAAGATCAATCCGACGCCCTTCAAGATATTCGCGAATATTCGGTTGTCGCGGCTCCGAAATTTTATAAAGAAGAATGCTCGGAATGGAACGCCCCTCAAAAAACGCATGGGTGTTCTGAGTAGCAAAAATGCAGAAACCTGCCGCATGAAGCTTCTCTGCATACGGAAGAAAATCCATTTTGTCTTCCAGCTTCCCGATCGTGATCAGGATATTTTTTTTGGGAACACGAAACCCGACCGCCAGAAGAGATATGAGCAATGCTTGATCGACCGTTCTGCCAAAGCAGCCTACCTCACCAGTGCTTGCCATCTCGACGCCTAAGCGCGGATCCGCTCCTTTTAGTCGATTAAAACTGAACTGTGCAGCTTTCACGCCAACATGTTCAAGATCGACCGTCTGGTACGATTGTTCTTCGGAAGCCTTATGCAGAAGTGCCTGCGTTGCAATCTGTGCAAAGTTGTACCCGGTCACCTTGCTCACAAACGGAAACGTCCGACTGGCACGCACATTGCATTCAATCACCTTGATATGGTTATCTTTTGCCAAAAACTGAATATTAAACGGACCAGAAATATTCAGAGCACTCACAATCTTGCGGGCGATACTCTTCAGACGACGGAGAGTCTCCATTGTCACCCGTTGCGGAGGAAGAACAATAGTAGCGTCACCAGAGTGTATGCCGGCATTCTCGATATGTTCTCCTATTGCATAGAGCAGGAGTTTTCCTTTCTGTGCAACTCCATCAAATTCGATCTCTTTCGCTCCCTGCTCAAACTTTGAAATAACAACCGGAGCATCTCTGCTAACCAGAGCTGCCTGCTGAATGTAGTCATGGAGGTCTTCACTGGAATGGACTACGGCCATTGCAGCACCAGAAAGCACGTAACTTGGACGCACAATAACGGGGTATCCCACCTCCTCTGCAAAAGCAGTTGCCGACGCGCTATCGGTAAACTGTTTCCAGCGAGGTTGATCGATGTCGTGCGCGTCGAGCAGTGCGCTGAACTTCTGTCGATCTTCGGCACGATCGATATCTGAAGACGCCGTTCCAAAAATACGAATACCGGCCTTGGCCAGTTTCAATGCCAGAGAGTTGGGGATTTGCCCGCCCATAGATACGACAACACCTCTCGGCGCACACACATCGGCAATGTCGCGGATACGTTCCTCCGTCAGTTCTTCAAAAAAGAGGAATGAGCATTCGTCATAATCGGTACTCACCGTTTCGGGATTACTATTCACCATCATCACGTCAAAACCCTGCCGTTCCAATTCGTGAGCAGCCTGTACGCAACACCAGTCGAACTCCACTGAAGAACCGATGGAATACGGACCTCCCCCAAGAACAATGACACGTTTTTGCGAAGATCCAAAAATAACATCACTCTCCATACCGCCATAGGTCATATACAAATAATTCGTCTCTGCGGGAAATTCCCCTCCCAAGGTATCGACCTGCTTCACGCAGGGAAGAATGCCGTACTCTGTACGTTTCATACGGACCGTCTCCGTATCCGATGCGACTGCTTTCGCTATTGCCGTATCGGAAAAACCGGCGCGCTTCAGTGATCGTAACAGGGGAGCGGAAATGTCCTGATGCACGTAAGAACGCAACGCACGCCAGAGATGCGCGCACTCCTGTATGCGATCGATAAACCAGGGATCAATCCCGGTTCGTGCATTGATATCCTCAGTCTTGTGCTGCTGCAAGCAACTCTCTGCAAGAGCAAATATGCGACGCGGCGTCGGCCTTTCCGTTTCCTGTTTTACATCCGTAAATCGAAACGAGTGTGCAAAAAGTCCTTCGGCGCCGATATTCAACATGCGCACTCCTTTCTGTAAAGCCTCCTCGAACGTGCGTCCAATCGCCATCACTTCACCGACGGATTTCATTTCACTCGTGACCTGTTCCGAAACATGACGAAACTTCTGCAAATCCCAACGGGGGATTTTGACCGCAACATAATCGAGCGATGGTTCAAAGTCGGCACAGGTTTTTTTGGTAATAGCATTACGTAACTCTGGCAATGAATAGCCCAATGCCAATTTCGCCGCAATAAAGGCAAGAGGGTATCCTGTCGCTTTCGAAGCCAGTGCCGAACTGCGGCTGAGACGCGCATTGACCTCAATCACACGGTACTCACGCGAGTGCGGATCGAGCGCGTATTGAATGTTACACTCGCCGACGATGCCCAGATGACGAACCACTTTCAAAGCAATGGATCGTAACATGTGATACTCGACATTATCGATCGTCTGACTGGGAGCTACGACAATGGATTCTCCGGTATGAATGCCAAGAGGATCAACATTCTCCATATTGCATACCGTAATGCAGTTATCGGCATTATCACGAACAACTTCATACTCAATTTCCTTCCAGCCAGTGAGGTCCTCTTCCACAAGCACGGTGGGGGATTCCACAAACGCGCGCGAAAGCAGCTCGCGCAAATCTTTCTCGTCATGCGCTCTTCCACTTCCCTTTCCTCCCAACGCAAATGAACCACGCACAATAACGGGATATCCCAATTTTTTTGCGGCACGCATTGCCTCCTGAATCTCTGCACAGCAGTGCGACAAAGGCACGGCAACATGAATCGATTGAAGTTCTTTATTGAACAGTGCTCGATCTTCCGTCTTCAAAATCGCCTCAACAGGCGTGCCGAGTACACGTACATTATGTTCCTGTAAAAAACCTTCTTCAAAAAGACGCAATCCACAATTTAATGCAGTCTGTCCCCCAAAACTCAGCGCAATCGCATCCGGTCTTTCCTCAAGAATGATGCGCTTCACAAAGTGTGGCGCAACCGGCACAAAGTAGATGCGATCAGCAAGACCTATCGTGGTCTGATTCGTTGCGATATTGGGATTCACCAGAATCACGCGTTTGCCATCTTCCTTAAACGCCTTAATGGCCTGACTACCCGAGTAATCAAACTCTCCAGCCTCACCGATTTTCAGAGCACCGGAACCGAGAAGAAGAATCGTTCGGATGTGAGAAAAATCACTCCCCTTGCTCACTGAAGTAGGAGATGTTGTACTGAAAGATGACATGTCCCAAGGAGAATAGTGAGGCAACAGCATCAAATCAAATAAAAAACCCGTAAGAAAGGGGTCCATGGGGAAACCGTGGTTTCCCCATGATTAATGATGCCCATGATGCTGCTTCATGTGCTGCACCGCATGTTCAGGGGTTTTGTGCAAACCAAAGACATTGAGTGTAAGCGTGCCCAGAATAATCAATCCTCCTCCGACAAATTGGTGCCAGTAAATTCCTTCCCCAAGGTAGAAATGTGCGAAGGAAATGGAAAAAATCGTTCGCAGAGGAAGAAAGAGATAAATCGTGGAAAGAGGAAGACGCTCTATGGACTCGTAGAAACTCAGTACGCTGAGAAAACGTGAAAAGAAGACATACCCTAAAAGGGGAATAATCAATCCGACCGTAAGGTACTGCATTTCTGCTATAAAAGTAATCTTCAAAAATGGCGAGACAATGAAAAAGAGGAGGAGGGACACGGATGCGCGCACAAACAGCACTACCTCCGGAGGAAGCGTGTGCAGATTGCGCTTAAAAAGCGTACTCCCTGTCGCAAAGAATACGGCTGCAATGAAAATGTAGAAGTCCCCGGTTTCGATGCGGAATCCGCCATCCACATTACGCAGAAAGACGACAAATACGCCCGAAAGAATCATGAACGCGGCAATGATGTGGTATCGCGTGAATGTTTCCCGTAAAAATGTTGCGGAGAAAATGAGAATGAGCATGAGTTCCACCTTCTCCAAGATCTCCACGTTGGCTGCACCCGTGGTATGCAAACCGACGAACCATAAAACAAGACCGATGGATACCACCACCGCCATGACAATGAGCAGTCCGAATTCTCGCGCATTCAATGAAAGTAACTCTCGCACGATGCGCATTGCGCCAAACGAAAGAAGGAGGAAAAAAATAATCGATACTTCTCCTATGAAGAGGACAGAAAAGGGAGAGAATGTCTGCGTTAACTGCAGCGCGAATGACGGCAGTGTCGCTCCTGCAAGAATTGCCAGTCCCAAGAATATCCATCCAACCAGGCGTTCGGACGGGGTTATTTTGGAACGCGACCAAGGCCACATTTGTGACAAAGCGATATGCATGTTTCTTTGTATTTATATTATACTATTTTAAAGTAATTTTACAACATTTATAGCTTATTGTTCACATTTATGCTATAATTACAT
>PFDS01000023.1:19339-28988 GCA_002772605.1 Candidatus Peregrinibacteria bacterium CG10_big_fil_rev_8_21_14_0_10_49_16 | reverse complement strand
TCTTGAACTTCTTCAAGCAACCCGTCATCGCACCTAACTGGCGATCAAAGCCGAAAGAGTATTCCAGATGGCGCCTGTTTGTGAGTGACATATTTCGCTTTGGTTCGACTTTCGCAATGCTCTTTTCCATACTCTTTATTGCACTGAACTACCACAGTTTCTTGCAACTCTCTTCTAACTATTTAGATCCACTCAGAGCACTCCGGCATGACGATGCATTTGCCAGCGATATAACCGATCTTCTCACACGATCCCAGAAACCGACATCGGAACTGGATCTTCTTGCTCTGCTGCCATCAGTAGGTCCGCCATACAACCGCCTGATCATTCCAAAGCTCAATCTCAATGTTCCCATTGCGATTCCGCCAAGCGATGCGCTGCTTGCCGAAGACTGGGAGAAGCTGGAAATGGATATTCAAAAATCTCTTGAGGATGGAGTCGTCCACTATCCGGGAACCGCGCGTCCGGGACAGGCGGGAAACTTCTTCGTAACCGGACACAGCTCATACTACCCATGGGCACCGGGAGACTACAAATCTGTCTTTGCCAAACTGCAACTTCTCAACGAAGGCGATGAGTACTGGGTCTACTACAACGGTGACCGTTTCCGTTACAAGATCTTCGAGAAGCAGGAAGTCAAACCCAGCAACGTCAGTGTTCTCGACCAACCACTCGCTAAACGTATCAGTACACTCATGACATGTACGCCGACCGGAACTACGCTCCGCCGTCTCATCCTGACTGCACAAGAACTTGATCCGGAAACCGGCACACCCATGCGCGTAGGGGAGCGTACCAAACGGGACCTCCCGACAATCAAACCTGCAGCCTTGCCGATCTAGAAAACCCCGCACACCGTGTGCGGGGCCAGTACTGGCCAATTGGTAACTTACCCATTGAGATCCATCCCGAAGTCCTTGCCGGAGAATCCCCACGGCATGATCGACTCGATACCGACGAGACGCCGGATTCTCTCGTCATTATAGGCATCAACGAGAATGATCATTGGTTCTCCGTGGCGATCTTCCGCCTCCTTGATCACCTGACGACAAGCGCCGCATGGTGAGGCAGGATCGGCGTCCGATCGATACTCATCGACGGAAAATTCCTTTCCTTCACTCGCAGCCGCCGTTCGGCCCGTTACCGCGAGCTTGACGATATCCTTCCTGCCCAAATTCCACGTGGCAAAAATCGTCGTGCGTTCGGCGCAGACGGTCAGACCGTACGATGCGTTTTCCTGATTCGCGCCGGTCACGATCTGCCCATCGCTGAGCAGCACTGCCGCACCGACACGGAAGCGGCTGTAGGGTGAATGGGAAACCTTGGTGGCTTCCCGGGCACGCAGTAAGAGGTCGCGTTCATCATCGGGAAGTCCATTCAGGGGCACATCCCAGTAGAGAATTGTGCGTTCGTCCAGGTACCGATCCAGATTTTTCCTTCGTGTCATAGAACACCTCGCTTTCAGGTTATATGCCAAGCCAGTACTGTGAAAGAATCCTACCTAAAAAGATAGGAGAGCATTTATATAGAAGAATGAATGCATTTCAAATTGCAGTGCAGTACAATATATGCACCCGTGATCTTTTCATTGCCGCCGTGGTGGAATGGTATACACAGAGGACTTAAAATCCTTGCTCGTTTAGAGCGTGCTGGTTCGACTCCAGCCGGCGGCACCATTCGATTCGCCTCCTCGCTATGCTCGGAGGCTCACTTATGGTAAACCACGGTTCTTCTTTCAGGCGAATCGAATGACCCTGAGCGGAGCCGCGTCGCAACGCGGCGGAGTCGAAGGGCCCAACACATACAACAAACAAAACAAATCTGTTACGATAATTCGCTATGTCGTGGTTCGTCTATATTGCACAAGCTCCAACTGGCAAATACTACACGGGGATTACTACTGATCCGAGCAGAAGGATTCAGGAACATAATCGCGACGAAGGAGCAAAATTTGCCCATGATCAAGGGGCTTTGAGATTACTCTATGTTTCACCTGAATTTTCAGATCAGTCATCTGCAAGATTGCGTGAAGTGCAAATCAAAGGGTGGACGCGAGAAAAGAAGGAAAAATTGATTAGGGGTGAATGGAAATAGTCATCACTCCACATCGTCTTTCGTGGCATCAGTTGTAATTATTTCACCCTTCTTGATATCTCGTAAGGCAACATCACATTTTCTGCTGTGATCTTGATAGGTGTTGGGGTCATCGGAATGATTCACATATCTTTCTGGTATCGAATAGAGCTGAATTACTCCTTTATGCGTGTGCGTAAATTCTTTCTCTTCATTCGGGAGAGTATCAAACTCCTGCTGCGTGAGTGGCTTGAGCGCATACCGAATGACGACCCCTCCTTTTGTAAAATCCCTTACTGCGTACACCCCTTTACCAGCTAAGTCGCCGCTACCAAGAATGACATCATTCATGTGTGATGATTGTATCAGTTGTCACAAGATCAATACGTTCATCCTTTGTCATTTCCCTCACAGAAGACATGCCCAGTTCCACCACCAAAAGATATGATCTCTGGTGACCCTTCCCACCAATACACGTAAAGTTGTATTGCCTTCTGTGTAAAGAAGAGTAATTTTGCAAACAAAAACCATCATGGAAACCTTCATCCCCTTCCTGCCGGTTGGCATTTTCTTCACTGCAATCATCCTGATTGCACTGGAGGTTTTTGAAAAATCCCTCATTGTTCTTCTTGCTGGCACACTAATGGTAATTCTGGGGTTCCTCACCCCGGAGGAAGCGGTTGAGGCCGTTGATTTTGAAACGATCATTTTACTCATGTCCATGATGTTGCTCGTCGCTATTGCACGAAAATCCGGTGTGTTTTCCTGGATGAATGTACGACTCGTAGCTTTGACACGAGGGAACCCACTCTTCATTTTCATCACATTCTCTCTTCTCACGGCAATTCTCTCAGCATTCTTGGACAACGTAACCACCATCCTTGTCGTCCTACCCATTACCATCGAACTGTTCAAGGGACTGGGGCAAGATCCAAAACCGTTGATCTTCACGGAAATTTTCATGTCCAATATCGGCGGAACCATGACGCTTATTGGGGATCCGCCAAATATTATCATCGGAGGAGCACGCGGTCTGTCGTTTAATGACTTCATTGTGAACTTATGGATTCCCGTCAGTATTGGTCTGGTGATTGCTATGGGAATAATGATTCTCTGCCATTGGCAAAGCCTGAAACCGATTGCCGGTGATCTTCCAAAACTCATGATCAGCACCGCACTCATACGCCGTTTACAGTATCTGTTTATTCGTCTCAATCTCCAAAAAGCTTTTGTGGTGAAATCTGTCCTCATACTGCTTCTGACCATAGCCGGATTCACGCTGCAACCGGTCCTGCATATTCATCCGCATGTCATTGCGCTCTTTGGAGCATCGCTCTTAGCTCTTCTCTGCTCAAAAGAGGCTCATATCCACGAACTCCTCCATGAAGTTGAATGGACGACATTACTCTTTTTCTCCGGACTATTCGTCTTGGTCGCCGCCGTAGAACAAACCGGCATTCTGAAACAAATGAGCATGGTTATCGTGAATACAACGACAAGCCTTCCTTTCATCCTTCTCCTCATCATATGGATTTCTGGACTTGTCTCCATGGTGTTTGACAATATTCCGTTCGTGACTGTGATGATCCCTGTCGTTTCCGGAATCGAAGCGCAGCTTGCAGGAGACCCCCATGTCATGCTTCTTTGGTGGGCGCTTTCACTCGGAGTATGTCTCGGAGGAAACGGAACAATAATTGGAGCCTCAGCCAACGTCATCGGTACGGACCTTGCACGACGCGAGGGCTTTTCTATCAGCTTTATGGAATATCTAAAGGTCAGTCTGCCAATCACCTGTACTGTTCTTCTCATCGCCTCGGCCTATATCCTTACCCGGGTCTACTTCTTCTGATATGCAGAATACTATTCGCCAGTTCTCCCATCTCTTGCGACAAACCGAAATGGAGATCGGTACGCGTGACATGAGCCTTCTCATCCTTCGTGCACTGCAAGACGCCATTCGCGTATTCAGTGGAAAGACCGTAGAATCCTTCATAAAAAAACTGGATTGCACCATTGCCATCGCGTGTTCCACAGAACCAAAATTTGCCCTCGTCATCGATACGTTGTATCAATTCAAGGACAGTATTGTGACATACATCCCCGAGATGCCAACTGCACAACATCCATTTGCAGACCACCGCCATACTCTTCTCCAATGCATCGACCGTATTATTGCTCATGCGGAAGATGATACACTACTCCTTCTGTCCCATGCCCGATCGCTTGATATGCGAGGGAAAACCATTCTGATCCACGACCACAGTCACACCGTGCAGGACGTACTCTGGACACTTCGTCAGGATAAGCAAGATTTCACGGTTGTCGTTGCGGAACAGGATCACGAAAAGACAATGGGGAACATCGAGTCACTGACCGACCATGGCTTGTCCTTTACTGTTGTCCCCTCGTATATGTTAAGCAATGTCGAAAAGGAAGTGGATGCGTGTTTTATTGGTGGATTGACACTCAAAAGCACATATGACTTTGTGGTAGATACTGGAACCAGCGCGATCATTTCAGAGTGCCGCCTGCACAGGATTCCCGTATACGTCTTCATGACAACATCTAAATTTTCTCTGTGGAAATCCACAAAAAAGGAAACAGTACAAGTACACCGCCACCGGCGTTCTCACCCTACCCGAGCTATCACATTTGACCGACTGAAATTCTCCCACGATCGGGTACCTCTTTCATCGATAGATACAGTCGTAACGGAAAAGGGTGTTCACTCCGCACGAGAAATAAAACGCATATACACGCACCGGCTGAAAGAACGATTGCAACAAGAGAAACGATCGCTCTTGACTATAATGGACGAAGGGGGTAGCACATGATCGTTTTTTTCCACATGAAGTCTCACTTCACCCAAGGCGAACTTTTGCAAAATATTATTGCCGGTCTGACCGTGAGTTTTGTCGCTCTAAGCCTTGGTGCTGCTTTCGGTATCCTGTCCGGTCGGGGAGCATTCATCGGCATGCTTTCAGCTGCTCTGATACCAATCATTACCTCCACATTTGGCGGAACACGAGTACAGTGCTCCGGCCCCACCGGACCAATGACAACAGTAACCGCGGTGATGGTGGCAGTAGCACATGATCAACTGGTCAACCGCTTTCCCGGTGTTTCACCTGACCACCTGGTCAATATCACGCTCTTTCTTACGGCAGCACTCCTCGTACTTGCCGGGATTTTTCGTCTGGGAAAGTTCGTTACCTATGTCCCGAATGTTGTCGTTTCTGGTTTTATGAACGGCATTGCCATTATCATTTGGCTCGATCAAATGAAACAACTTTTCGGGATAAGCGGAAAAGACGCATTTGAAGGACCGGTTCTCGTCAACATCGCTGTAGCCTCACTTTCCGTCACTCTTGTCTTCATTCTTCCGGTACTTCTCAAAAAATGGATTCCACCATCCTACGGACGGCTCTTATCCGGCACACTCCTCACGATCATCGTCATGACCGTCATCTCCACTGCCCTTCAGCTGCCTATCGAACATGTTTCTCTGCAGGGCAGTCTCAAATCTTGGAGTGATATCACTAACATCTTTCAATCACAGTGGCCAACACACTGGTCGCTTTCCATACTCCTCACTACACTTCCTTTCGCCGTGCAACTCGCAGTTCTCGGATACCTTGATACCCTCCTTACATCCCTCGTTATCGATAAAATGCGTAAAGAAAAGACAAAGCAGAACAAAGAATTGATTGCTCAGGGGCTCTCAGCTGCCGCTATGGGAGCAATCGGAGGAATCCCAGGCGCACAGGCAACAATCCGTTCCGTGCTTATTATCAAAGAGCATGCTACTTTGCGTATCGCTGGAATCCTCGTAGGAGTATTTGCACTGATTGAAATGATTCTCTTGCAAGATGCCATTAATCTCATCCCCCAAGCAGTATTTTCAGGAATTCTCTTGAAAGTGGGATACGACGTATTCGACTGGACGCCGCTGCGGTTATACGCGAAAGAATTCATCCGTGACTGGCATCAACTTCTCCATAATGTTCTTTCACGACACGATGATGAGGCAGTATTCGTTACAAATCGTGAGGCACTGTTCATTGCAGGAACCACACTCGTGACCGTGCTATGGGATCTCAATATTGCCGTGGGGGCATTTACCGCGCTCTTCTATCTACTGAATATGATTTTGATGCGCAAAAATCCTATGCGTGACCTTAAGCCAATAACAGAAACAGAAGGCATGCGAGATGAACCATAATTTTCTGTAACAAAGCTGAAAGTATCACGTTTTAGCTTTATAGCGGCATAAAGAGAAATTTGACTTATACTTGACATTATTATCTGATATACTATTAACTATGCCGTATGCTTTCCTTAACGCCTTTGGGCGTCCCCCTCACCCTAATCCCTGTCTGCCGAATAGGCAGGCCTGTCCGTCCGACAGGCGGGCTCTCTCCAAGAAGAGGGAAAGAAATGACACGATTGCTCTTTGGGAGCATCGGCAAAGTTCCTACCGGAACAGAAAGGAGAAAATACCATGTTAACCCCAGTGCTACGCCAATTCTGGCCCAGTGTCAGGCGGCATCTGCCATCACTGACCTCGCTCACGCTCGCGATGATACTCATCGTCGTTCTCGAGGCTGCACACCCGTATTTCATTCGACTCTTCGTCAATGAATTCACACAGGTAGAGCAGTCAAATGTTGAGCGGATCTACCAGATCTTCTGGATGATCATTGCTTTGGCCGTCGCGAATTTTTTCGCCCACGGGATGTTCGAGTGGAGCATTTCCCACAACGAAACCGAAGTCATGAACAAACTGGATAAACGGAGTTTCACAGCAATCTTCCGGCAAGCAATCAGGTTTTTCATGAACACCTTCGGCGGTTCGCTGGTCAAACGCGCAGGACGATTCAGTTATGCGTACGAAGGAATGATCGATGCATTCTTCTTCCAAATCGGAAAAGACATCCTCGTCCTCCTGGTGACCTTCGTGATCTTCGTGCGGGAATACCCGCTCTTTGCGTGGGTGTTCCTCGGATGGGTCGTCGTCTTCGTCGTGGCAAACGTCATCCTCGCGAAGTGGAAGTATCCACTCGATACAGCCAATGCCGAGGCAGATACGAAAGTCGGCGCGGCGCTTGCAGACGCAGTAACCAACTACGCCGCCATCAAGTCGTTCGGCATGGAAGATGACGAGCAGGAGCGCTTCAATGCGGTTTCCGAGTACCGACGCCGAAAACGATGGGCTGCATGGTTTGCCGGAAACATCCTCATGCGTGTCCAGCACTTCACGATGGCAGGACTCGAAATCCTCATGATCTGGTTTATGATCAGAGGATGGGAAAGAGGAGCTATTACCGTAGGAGATTTCGTGTTCTTCCAGAGTTACATCCTCTGGATCATGGGAAACTTCTGGGGATTCGGAAACAACCTGCGTCGTATTTTTCAACAGGCCGCGGATGCCAAGGAAATGGTGGACATTTACAACACCATTCCGGAAGTGCTCGATAAGCCGAATGCGCAAGCCCTGCAAGTGACAAAGGGAGAAATCACATTCGACAGCGTGCACTTCAGCTATGCGGACTCCAGTGAAGACAATCGCAAACGTGAAGTGGAACATTTCTCACTGCACATTCCCGCAGGACAGTCCATCGCGCTCGTCGGACCGAGCGGGGCGGGAAAGAGTACAATCATCAACCTGCTCATGAGGCATTTTGACATCCAGAAAGGTGTCATTAGTATCGATGGACAGAACATCGCAGACGTCACGCAACAGAGCTTGCGTCAACAGATGGCGACTGTACCGCAGGATCCCGCACTCTTCCACCGACCGCTCTGGAAAAACATCGCTTTCGGTCGACCGAAAATCACACGGGAAGATGTGCTCTTCCGTGAACTGCCGGACGACCTGCGTCTACGCATCGAACAAGCGGCTGAGCAGGCGCACGCAACGGAATTCATCCATGAATTGCCAAAGGGATTTGACACATTGGTCGGTGAACGCGGTGTAAAACTCAGTGTCGGCCAACGTCAACGCATTGCGCTTGCCAGAGCCTTCTGTAAGGACGCGCCACTCATCGTGATTGACGAAGGTACATCGGCTCTGGACAGTGAAACGGAGAAATTGATTCAGAATGCCATCGCCGAACTCCTCCTCGGACGCACGAGTATCGTTATCGCACACCGCTTGAGTACGATTATGCAGATGGATCGCATTCTCGTATTGCAGAAAGGCATCATCATCGAAGACGGTTCCCACAAGGAATTGCTTCGAAACAAGAACGGGCTCTACGCCCGGCTTTGGAACCATCAGAGTGGTGGGTACATGGAATGAATGGGAAGCATATGTCGACAGGTTTGTGAGAACCTGTCGACTTTTTTTGCGTACCAAAACCACATATGCTTCCCGCATGACATTCTCAAACGCCCCCCGCAGCAGTGCTGCCCCTGTGCCAGAAGATCATGATCGAGACAAAGAATTGTTTGAACCGCCAGAAATAGAGGAAACTCCCGTGGATTTCATCAATGTCTCTCAAATGACACAACTGGGAGAGTGGATGGAAAAACAGCGAAAAGCAGGAGAAAAAAAGCATATGGTCGAAGGAGGAGCGGGCATCTAATCACGCGATCACACCACCTCCAAGAACCTCGTCACCCTGATAGAATACGCAATGCTGTCCGGGTGCTTGAAGTGCTTGGCCTTCATCAAACGTACATGTTCCTCTATCACCAGAAAACGTGAGTGTCCCATGTACACGCGGAGAAAGAGAACGTACACACACTTGGAGACAAATTTTTCCTGCACCCCTCTCCCTACCCCTCAGAGGGAGGTTATAATGGGGTGAAATCCAGTTCAGCCCTTGTAGTTCAACAGTATCGATTGTTGTCTTCCCCTGTGATTCCACAACGAGTGTATTGCTCTCCATACGCTTCTCTATGACTTCAAGAGGAACTTTTAAGCCTCCAATACCGAGTCCACGCCGCTGTCCAAGAGTGTAGAGAGGGAGTCCTTTGTGATGTCCCACATTTTCCCCTTTTGTATTGAGAATAGCTCCCTCCTGCATCTTCGCATGACGTTTCAGAAATTCCTGCGGCGTTTTTTCAGGAAAAAAACACAAATCCTGACTTTCACGGTAGGTGATCTCTTCATAGGGAACGCCATACTTCTTCGCAAGATCGTAGACGTCTCTCTTGTACATATCTCCAAGAGGAAACAGGACTTTCGAAAGTTGTTCCTGGGAAAGACCGTAAAGGTAGTAGGATTGGTCTTTGGAGGAATCGATGGCTGTGAGGAGTTTATACATCGTCGTATTCATTCTTCGACTACGCTCAGAATGACACGACGATGATGTGTCACACTGAGCGTAGTCGAAGTGTCGACACATCACTACCCTCGCATAATGCCCTGTGGCCAATTTCTCACATCCTACCTCTTTCATGAACTCCAGAAGCCTTCCGAACTTCACGGTTTTATTACAGTGAATACACGGGTTCGGCGTCCGTCCCTCTTCATACCCCTTCAGAAATGGATCCACAACTTCACGCTTAAATTCCTCTTCCAAATCAAGAATGTGGTAGGGGATTGCCAGATCTTCCGCCACCTTCTTCG
>PFDS01000023.1:18910-19326 GCA_002772605.1 Candidatus Peregrinibacteria bacterium CG10_big_fil_rev_8_21_14_0_10_49_16 | reverse complement strand
CAAAATCTGCGCCAGCGGCGGCGCCAGAGGGTCGCTCCAGAGCGTAAATCGCACACCCACAAGATCATGCCCTTGCTCTTTCAGCACATGAGCAACAACAGAGGAGTCGATTCCGCCGGAAAGGGCGACGAGAATACGCAAAGAAGAATAAAAGGCCTCAATACGGTATTCGTTAGACTATAAATTCTAACTTGACTGTAGTACTATTATTATTGTAATTTATAAAAATTACAAGAAAGGGGGTGATATATATGCTGCCAACATTCCTCGTAATCGCAGCAGCACTACTGTTCCATGGATGTATTCTGTGGTGGGTAATGGCCCCCCCACCAAGGAAAAAACCATCTTGAGGACAGCCCGAAAGGTGTGTGCCACATTAGGCGCACACCTCCATTTCTGATAGACTTTTTTTGTTA
>PFDS01000023.1:0-18902 GCA_002772605.1 Candidatus Peregrinibacteria bacterium CG10_big_fil_rev_8_21_14_0_10_49_16 | reverse complement strand
TGGATCACCAGACAATCCGGATGTTGCTCCTCTCGAATGGGTGGAAGGAGAAGGATATTGTAGAAGCCTTAAGCAGTGAATCTCTCGATATGCCTATTCCCGTCCCGCCGGATAAAGGAGGAGCGCGGGAAGCATTTTTGCATCTTCTGACCTTTGCAACGCTCTACGCCGTTCTCATCAGCCTGACGTATCTATATTTCCGTTTCATCAACAAACTCTTTCCGGATCCCGAACTGGAACGGCATCTTCTGATAGAAAATTTTTCCGATGTGCGAAGAAGCCTCGCCGTGCTCATTATTACCTTTCCACTCTTCCTCTGGATGAGTCGGCTACTGCTTCTGGATATGAAAAAGCACCCAGAAAAAATCTGGAGTGGCATTCGGCGTTGGCTGACCTATCTCACACTCTTCATCACTGCTCTTGCGCTTATTGGTGACGCGGTCACATTGCTCTTTTTCCTTTTGGAAGGAGATCTCTCTATGCGATTCATCCTCAAAGTTCTCACTGTCCTTATTCTCGCGGGAGTAACTTTTACCTATTATTTTCTTGCTTTAAAAGCTGCTCCTTCTAAGAAATCATAGCTTCCACATCACCTACCTTACCTACTGTACCCAACAATGCACCGCCTCTTCGCCACCATTGCCACTCTCATCGTCGCTATTGCCATCGTCGGCGGTTTCGTTCTTGCAGGTTCGCCGCAAAGCGAACGCATTCGTCGCATTGATGAACGACGCATTGAAGATCTTCGCATGATCAATAACGAAATACTTACTATCCTCTTTGAGGGAAGACCCTTCGAACCCCGCATCATCTCACCGGAAACAGGCAAAGAAATGTTGCCGGAAATGAAAAGACCTCTTCCTACCTCGCTACAAGAAGTACAAGAACAGGCACTTTACCAACGTGTGAATATTCTGGATCCGGTCAGTGGAGAGGAATACGAGTACCAAGTTCTCGATGAAACAAACTACGAACTCTGCGCTCTGTTCGACATGGAGAGAGTAGGGGATTTTGATATCTTCTGGGATCACCCGGCAGGAAGACATTGCTTTGCATTCAATGCACAGAAGCCACAATACCGGTAGAATCGGGGCATGTTCGATCACGTTCAAAAACTCCATGCTGAATACCAGGAACTGCAACAGAAGTTGCAGGATCCAGTCGTCTTTCAGGATCATACAGCGGTCGCAAAAATACAGAAGCGCCTGGCAGAGATTGAACCCCTTATGCCACTTGTACGCCAATACATCGATTGCACCAACACCATTCAGGAAGCGCAGGAGATACAGGAAGAAGAACTGAAAGATATCGCTCAAGAAGAAGCACAGAAAGCACAACAAAAACTTCCTGTCATTGAGGAACAACTCAAAAAAGAACTGTCGGAAAAGGATCCGCTTGATGAACGCAATGTCATTATTGAAGTACGCGCGGGAACCGGGGGAGAAGAAGCGGCACTGTTCGCCGCAGAACTTCTCCGCATGTACCTGCGTTACGCAGAAAAGCAAGGATGGAAAACAGAACTGCTGGATAAAAGCGACGCAGAGAGTGGGGGAGTAAAAGAGGCAATCGTACATATCGAAGGAATCGGCGCATTCGGAAAGCTGAAACACGAAGGCGGCGTTCACCGCGTACAACGCATACCGGAAACCGAAAACAAAGGACGCGTCCACACATCCGCCGCAAGCGTGGCGATCTTGCCCGAGGCAGAAGAACAAGATATTGAAATTCGCACTGAAGATCTCCGGATGGACACCTACCGTGCCAGCGGAGCAGGAGGTCAACACGTCAACAAGACAGAGAGTGCAGTCCGTATCACACACATTCCCTCAGGAGTGGTTGTTGCCTGTCAGAGCGAGAGGTCTCAGTTCCAGAATCGTGCACGCGCCATGGAACACCTCCGTTCAAAGCTCTACCAACATCAACGAGAGCAGGAGGCAAAAGAAAGGGGAGACTTACGAAGCGCACAAGTCAAATCCGGCGATCGCAGTGATAAAATCCGCACCTACAACTTTCCACAAGATCGCGTTACCGACCACCGGCTAGGCAAAAACTTTCACAACCTTCCAGGAATCATGGAAGGAAATCTGGATCCAATCATCACTGTTTTGCAGGAAGAGAGGGACAAGGAGATGAATAGTTGACATACTATATTTTTAAGATATTTTACCTTATAGGTGTTTCATTCAAACCACAGAATAGGAGAGTAACCTATGTACCGAATTCCATTCATGTTTGTCGTTCTTTCCCTTACTACCTTCACGGTGGGATGTGGAGAAAAGGGCGCAAAGCCCGAAAGCGGACTGAACAGTCAGGAACAGTCGATGCACGCAACACTCAAGAAGCGGTACGAAACGCTTCGATTGAGAAGTATCGAACTGACACAGCGAATCTTCAAGGAAGAAGACGAGTTGAAGGATGTCAAGGATGCTCTGCACCCCACGGGGGTGTACGAAAAACAGTTGGCTCTGTACATGGAAGTGCAGGATCTCAACAAAAAAATCGAGACCTACAACAAGTTGGTCGACAATTTCGGATTCAGCAGCAGCTACGGTCTCCCCAGAGACACGGAAAGACTCAAAAACCTTCCCGAAGTCTCCATGGCAAAACCGGAAGATCCGACGAAAAAGACAGAAGACCCCTCCTCCTCCAAATAACCCAGTACCTACATGAAACACCAACAAGGCCTTTCACATCGTGTGTGAAAGGTCTTCTTTTGTAGAGATATACAGTGATTCAATTATTTAAATAATTGAATCATCGGGAATACACGAAAAGTGCGTGCATCTTTTTTCGTGTATAGAAAAGAAAGAGTACATGATTCAATTAACTAGCGAATTGAATGATTAACCGATCTCCTGTTTTCCCGGTTCCAAGGGAACGGCGATGGGAACTTCGCCGGAAGGAGCGGGTTCACCGACCGTGAGTTCATCTGTTGCGCGTGTTTCTGGTAAACGACGAAGGATGATGAGAGGAAGGAAGCTGCTGAGAATGGCAATCCACATGACAATGTGGAGGTTTTCATAATTGGCAGGAAGTGTGTCTGTCGCCTGACGCACATTAAAAATTTTAGAGAGAAATGCACCACCAACGTCACTGAACACCAAACCGATATTTGCCAAACTTGCGAGAAGCGCGAACATCGTGGCTTCTACGCCCTTCGGACAAACGCGTGCGATCAGCACCATTAATGGAAGAAAACCAATTTCCGAGAGGGGAGCGGAAATGAGCGTGTCTGCCATTGCAAAAAACTCCGGACTCACACCAAGGTACAGATACCATCCGTAGATCAACCCCATTGTAGGAAGAGACAACACAACACTCGCGACCATAATCCAGAAAAAGAGCACTTTTAGTGGAATCGACATCAACCACTTTCGAAAAATCAACACGCCCACGATGCCCATGACATGACTAATGAGGCTCAGCCTTCCAAAGAATTCCGGCTGAAAGTGCAGTTCGTCAATCAGGTAGTAATTGAATGCGCCACCACTGCTCGGCGTTGAACGCCATAAGAGGAGGAAAGCCGCCGCCCAGAGAATTTCCGGACGAATCGCTTGCCGAATCAACCTCCATGTTTCTTTAGCCCCCGCTATAAGTCCTGTCGAGATGCCATAATGTGGCGTCTCCGTAAGCAAAAAGGCGAATACCATCGTCAGTACCGGCAACATTCCCGTTAGGAAAAAGACATTCCGGGGGCCAATCCACTCAACGAGTATGCCGGAAAGGTACGAAACGATGAGTGCTCCTGTGAGCAGAGCAGCCCGACAGATGCTCTGCAACTTTCCCGCTTCTTTTTGAGTACGACTGTGTTCCGCCACGATGCCATCGACAATAACATCTGCAATCGCAAAACCGACTGCAGAAATGAAGAGTGCAGTCGCAGCACCTGTAAAGCTTGTGACCCATGTTGCCAATGATACATATCCTGCAAAACCGAGTATTCCCGCCAGAAACAGATAGGGCTTTCGACGGAAACGAAAGACCGGAACACGGTCGGAAAAGAATCCATACAGAGGTTTAATACTCCATGGAATAACGCTAATCGATCCCAAAATCTGTGCCTGCACGATCGTCAGTTGTAAATCTTCTTTGAAGTAGAACGTCGTCGCCACCCCCGCAAGAGCAGTCGCCCCGGCAATGAAGTACACAAAAGGAATGAGAATTCTCATCATTGAGTAGAAATTGTAAGGAAAAGGAAAGAAATGGGAAATATTGACAAATATGTAAAATTAACTATATTATTACCAGATCCTAAGCACATCCGTTCAAGAAAGGAGAATGTGGCAATGCGATCGACAAAAGATTTCTTGCTAGTGGTTGGCGGATTCCTCCTTGGATTCATACTGGGCGACACGATTGTGAAGGAAGTTGTTCGCGTTCTCTTCGGCTGAATAACATACCTTGGAATTCAGCAAAACGCAGGCGGCATTTTGTAGAATGCCGCCTATTTCTAGAAATATAGAGAAATTTTGACATTTATATTAAATAGTATATTATATACATCTTGACCTGATAGACGATGGGTGTAGCATTCATAATGGTCCATGAATTCTGAGGAACCTCCACCAACTACCCCAGACACGCAGTTAGCATACAAGGCACACACATCGGACACTCCTCAGCCAGACCTTGCTGAAGGCATACGTTCTCCGACAGAAATCGTGGAGCAGATTCGATCTACTATCGAAGATATAGACAAGATAAAAGGAATAGATGTTTTCAGACAGAACGGCTATGCGTTCGTCTACATATCGAAAAAAGCAGATTGGAATGAAATTGACTGGTCGAGTAAATCCATCCTGAAAGAGCTCTTCGTCAACTCAGGTACTACTTTCTTCTTCGCACACGGGAAAGATGCTGTTAATGCAGAAACATTTTTCTCAGACTATCCTGCATACTCGTGGGGAATTGACGGTTTTGTCGATGGTCCACCGGAAGTACGTGAAGCAGAGGAAGGTGACGAAGAAGATGGTCCACGTGTCAACAGTGATCACCATAGCGGGTTGGATCGCTATAGTACGTTTGCCACCTGTTTTCAAATTTACATGCACATCAAGGAACGACTTGTCCAAAAGTTCAAGCGCCCCGATGACGATAAGCCGAATCTGAATATCTTCTTTAACGATATCGATGAAGACATTCTGATGTCACTCTGGCTCTTTAGAAACCATACGAACATCGGAGAGAATACAGAAGACGATGCATTGCGGCCCCTTCTCACGGACGTCGGTCTTCTTGATATGACTTCCACAACATTTCCGCTTCCACAAAAACGAAAAGAAGAAATTAAGTGGATGTTCTATCCTTTCATGAGTGCAAAAAGAGGAGGGTACTTCGAAAAACTGACCATAACAGATGTTGCATACCTTCTTGAACGTACATTCCATAATATTGACGAAACACTAGAGGGAAGAGGTGGAAGAATTCCGTTGGCAGATACCTACGAAATTCTCGGAGGTGGTGGAACAAATGGAAACAGATGGCATCTCATTCGAGAAGAAGGATCCGAAGCGCGAGGAACGATGATGAAAGACGGCATTCACACCGGCATTGTGCACATTCGCGCACGTGAAGATGATCACCATACGTATACCGTGATCAAGCTTGCTGAAGAAAGCACTTTTCCTATCACAGAACTTTTCCCATTTTTCAATCAGATCGAAGCCATCAAATCAGAGGTTGTTGAAGAGTGGAAACGAGAGTATCGCAATGCAAATAGTGATGAATTGGAACAACTAGTACATGATATTTTTGCATACATGGAAGAGCATTCTGATCTGGAAGAAACAGAATCGACATGGGGTGGGGGAAATATGATCGGTGGTTCTCCGCGAAGCACTGGCAGTTGGATTTGGCCGGCACTCATGCAGCCTCTCACAAATAGATTTCTCATGCTCCAGGAAGCAAAGAAAGAACATGCTAATGGTAATGGCAAAAGTAATGGACGCGCGAATGGAGAAAGATTATTGAACGGGAAGAGTGCGTAACTTGCCAATGTCGCTACGAAATCGCACGGGGCCTGTGACATTCTCACAGAATTCCTGAGCTATTTTTTCAGCTTCTTCTATTGAATCCCCAATCCCAACAATACCGGCAGTGCGGGAACCACCAAGTTGGAACATGCCATTTTCTTCTGTGATATCTCCAAAGAAAATTTTTGCATTATGTAATACTTCGACAGGCCCGCCTGCCGGACGGACAGGCTCACTATGACACATTGTCGGAAACACCACCTTCTCTCCCTTCTGATCCTTATTCACCGGATACCCTTCCGGAACGATGTATTTGCATACAGTAGCCTTATGAGCAAAGCGCACCATATCTTCCGTAAGTTCACCATGAATGATGCCCTGGCAGATATCAACAAAATCCGACTCCAAGAGAGGGAGAATATTCAGCGCTTCCGGATCCCCAAACCGCGCATTATATTCAATAAGTCGTATGCCATCGCGCGTAGCGATGAAACCACCGTAGAGAATTCCCTTGTATGGCATGCCACACTCACGCATCACCGCTTTTGCCACCAACTCGTTAATCTCCTTCGCCCTCTCTAGATCCTGGATCGTAAGAAATGGCAATGAATGATCCGCATCACTATACGTCCCCATGCCACCGGTATTGGGACCGGTATCACCTTCATACGCCCGTTTATGATCCTGCACTGCAGGCATGTGGACTACCCATGTGCCACTGACAAACGATAGAAGGCTGAATTCCTCGCCAATTAACTTTTCTTCCAGAACAACACGTCCGCATTCCTCGATACATTCCATTGCATAGGCCACACCTTCATCAATCGATGCAAGGTGCTCTCCCGAAAGCTTCACGCCTTTTCCTCCTTTGAGGGCATCGTACTTCACCACATATTCACCATGAAGCTCATCATTAATATACGAACGAATTTCTTGTTTAAGCCCCCTCCCCCTACCCCCTCCCTCAAGGGAGGGGAGAACCGCAAACTTCGGCGATGCATCAATCCCGTACTTCTTGAGGAGATTTCGTGTAAATCCTTTGCTGGATTCGATCCTCGCCAACGACTTCTTGGGAGCAACAGAAGGAATGCCAAGTTCCTCCAACCGATCAGTGAGTCCCGCGCCAATTGGGTCATCCGGACCAATGAAAGCAAAATCAGGCTGAACACGTTTGGCAACGTCGCACACAGCGTCAAGGTTCATAACATTCCGTACATGCTGCTCACATGCAAGTACACGAATACCGGGGTTCGCTGTAGAAGATATGGCAATAATGTCAGGTTTCTGTGGACTGCGAGCAAGTGCATCCGCAAGTGCATGACCGCGAGCCGATGAACTGATGAGGAGAATGCGCACTCAGTGAAGAAGAATAGTTTCCTGAGCAAGGGGAGGGAGTGCCTCCTCTTTGTTCGCTTCACGGGCAAGACCTAACTGTCGAAGCATATCATCGGTAATCTCTTTCGAGGCGTACCGTCCGTTGAAACATCCCGTACATAAGCGTTTTACTCCACCGCTCCCGTGCTGTACCGCTCGCACCATATCTTCAACGGTGAGATAGAAGAGCGCATCTGATCCAATAATCTCTCGAATTTCTTCAATGGAATTGTGTGATGCAACCAATTCTTCAAACGTGGGAATATCCACTCCATAAGGGCAAGGACGCGTAATCGGTGGCGATGCAGATGCAACGTAGACGTTCTTCGCACCGGCTTCACGCGCCATTTCGACAATGCGGGCACTCGTATTGCCGCGCACGATGGAATCGTCAACGAGAAGGACAGCATTGTTACGAAATTCCAGATCAATCGTCTGCAACTTAAACTGAATGGAACGCTTGCGAATGCGCTGCCCGGGCATGATAAACGTACGGCCAATGTAGCGGTTTTTCACAAACCCCTCGCGGTACCGCACGCCCAACTTGTCCGCAAGCCCTGCCGCAGCCGCACGAGAAGAATCGGGAATGGGAATGATGGAATCAATCTTCAGTTTGGCGCGACGTACCTGCGCAGCCAACGCTTCCCCCATGCGCACGCGTGCCTTGTACACACTCACATCATCAAGAAGAGAATCCGGTGCAGCCAGATACACCCACTCGAATACGCAAGGAGTGAGTCGCCCCTGAGCGCACTGCTTGGTATGGAGAATATTCTGCTGATCAATGTACACCACCTCTCCGGGTTTCACGTCGCGCAGAAAACGGAAACCCAACGGTTTCATTGCGGTGTTTTCGGACACAACCATGTATTCAATGCCTTTCGGAGTTTCTCGCGTGCCAATCTGCAACGGTCGAATGCCAAACGGATCACGAAAAGCCACAATGCCGTATCGGCCAATGAGAGCCACTGCGCTGTAGCTCCCCTTGCATGTACGAAACACAAAACGCATTGCGCGAAACACATGCTCAGGCAACAGTTGAACGGGCTTTTGTTTTTCCAGAGCAATAGCAAATATATTTAACAGCACTTCGGAGTCCGAGGAGGTATTGAGATGACGAAAATGTTTGTGAAGCAACTGGTGTGACAGCTCATCCGCATTCGTGAGGTTACCATTATGGACCATGGCAATTCCCAGAGGGGCATAGGTAAAAAACGGCTGTGCTTCTACTTCGCTATTACATCCCGCAGTGGGATAGCGTACGTGGCCGATACCCAAACAACCGCGCAGCCGGAGAAGAGATTGCAGGGAGAAAACATCGCGCACCATGCCACTCGATTTCTTGATATGAAATTGCCTATCGTACGTCACAATCCCTGCCGCATCCTGTCCACGATGTTGTAAAACCGTCAGCCCGTCGTAGAGATCCTGAATGACATCCTTAGTGCCCGCAATGCCCAGAACTCCACACATGGCTTACAAAAAGGAAATACGTATAAACACCCCTCTGAAATGGAGAGGAGCCAAAATAGGTCGATGTGCGACCACCATGGGTGAAGTGTAGAGATGATTTTTATAAAGACAAGTACATTTCCTCATCCCTGCCTTTCTTTTGCTGTCACCGTATTTTTCATCACACTGGCAACAGTCATAGGACCAACACCTCCGGGAACAGGAGTAATGGCACCGGCCACTTCTTTCACCTCATCAAAGTCCACATCTCCCACAAGACCGCCGTCATCACGAGTGATACCTACATCAATGACTACCGCACCTTTCTTCACCATATCTTTCGTAATCATCTTCGGCTTCCCAACTGCACAGACAAGAATGTCTGCTTGCACAGTCAACATTCCAAGATCGACTGTTTTACTGTGACACATAGTGACTGTTGCATCGCGATTGAGACACATAATACTGAGTGGTTTTCCTGCGATATTGCTTCTTCCCACAATCACCACATGTTTCCCTGCCAGGGGAATGTCATAAAATGACAGAAGAGCAATGATGCCCGCTGGTGTTGCGGGAGGAAGATGTTCGAACCCCGTTGAGAGGAACATCTTTCCAAGATTATACGCGGTAAATCCGTCAACGTCTTTCTTGGGGTGAATCGCACGATGAATGAGAGGAAGGGCAGGTGAGAGATGTGGGGGGAGAGGCAATTGGACAATAATTCCCGTAACATCATTATCTGCGTTCAGCTCTTCCAGCACTTCCAGAAGCTCCTCAAAACTGGAATGAAAGTTCAGCATGCGATGCTCATATCGCATCCCCACGTTCTCGCAAGCTTGAATTTTTCGCCCGACGTACGCCTTGCTCGCCGCCTCCTCACCAACCTGAACAATCACAAGTTTGGGATCAAGCTCTTTCACCTTTGGACGGATCTCTTCATAGAGCGACGCCGCCGCTTCTTTTCCGGTAAGAAGTTTTGCTGACATGCACGTACTGTAGCAGGTTTACACCGGGGCCCCTACCCTCTCCATCACCCTCTCCCAAATCTCCTGAGCAACTTCGTCTTTGTTTCCGCCGGTATCAATAACAATCACACCGGGCTCTCTTGCCATGTGCTCATACAGTCGATAGGTCCGCTCCTGGAATGCCCGCTTCTCAAAAACCTCTTGGCTTGCACGGCCACCAATACGATTGGAACACACTTCCATAGAAGGCAATGCCAGTACTATATAGTCAGGACGCGGATAGTACGCATTGAGTAATCTCAGCCAATCACTGGATAGTCCCGCTGCTTCCCCATACATGAATGTCGAATAGTAATAACGGTCGGAGACAACTGTCTTTCCTGCCTGCAGTGCAGGCTGCACTTCTTTTTCCAAATGCCACCCGCGATCCGCGGAGAAGAGGAGCTGCATCACTTCATGAGAGACTCCTCCATCACCGGCAATAAACTCCCTAATCTGCTTTCCAATAGGTCCTTTTGTCGGTTCCACAGTATGCAGAACATCATGTCCCTCCTTCCGGAGACGCTCTGCAAAAAGTGTACTATGCAATGTTTTTCCACTTCCGTCAGGACCTTCGAAAACAATGAATTTTCCAGACATAACGATCAAAACAGTAGGAAATAGGGGCAGTACAAAATTAGCTTCCAAACACTCTTTTTCCTAGTGCCTTCACTGGCCAATAAACCTATTTCCTGCTATAATTCTAAGATTCTCAACATATGCTCTTTTTGCTCAAACACCCACTGCGCACGGCATATATCCTCTTTCTATCCTTCCCCTGGTGGTATATCTGGAAAGTACCAAAAGCGATCGTCCTGAAGTACTTCAGTTACGCACATGCGTTTGGAGAAATCATTTCCTTTTCATTCCTGTTACGCACACTCTTTCGGCCATGGAAGAATATCACAGACACGCCATCAGGACAGAAAGGATTTAGTCTGGAACGTTTCGTAGAAAAAATCGTCTTCAACTCTGTCACTCGCGTTATTGGATTCCTCTTCAGATCCATCCTCATACTGATCGGCGTGGTTATTCAACTGCTCTGCCTCGCACTCTTTCTCCTCTTTCTTGCTCTGTGGTACGGGTACCCTGTTGCCGTGTTCTTCGGAGTGCAATTCCTGCTCGCTGTCTCGTAAATCATGGAACCAAAACCTACATTCCTTCCTACGGCAACGCGATCCTATGCGGGCATATCGCTGCATCGACTATTCTTCGGTCCGATCTTCTGGGTTGTCTATGGCTACATCCTTTATCCATACATTCAACGATTCATTGAGCAAGATGACATGAATCCGTTAGGGGTGTCTGTCACACTCCTCGTGTCTTTCCTTATCATGTTCCACTACTTCCTGCGCACCACGCTGGAAAATGATAAGCTGACCCCATTTCGGAAAGAGAATCTTGCCGAAGAACTCAACTTCAAAACTGCGCACTACATTAAAAAAACAAAACCTACAACGCAGGATATATTCCGCGCGGTACTCAAAAGCTCCAGAGCAAAATTCATCATAAATGAAATGGGGCTCACGAAGAAAGAAGTGCGCGACAAGCTGAAGCCCATCAAAGAAAATATCAATATAATCGAGTGGATGACAGAAGCACAGGAGCTCCGTCAAAAACTTGGTGAAGAGAGAGTGCATGGCAGCATCTTGTTCTTCTTGTGTCTCAAACACATCGAACCTCTCAAAGACCTCCTCAACGAGCGAAACGTGTCTCTCGAAGACGTGCAGAAAATTCTCCAGTGGGAAGTGCTGCACTGGCAGGCAAGCAGACAGGAACATTGGCTCCATCCACATAAACTCGTCCGGTCATTTGGATCTCTCGGACGCAGCTGGAGCATGGGATACACACATGAACTTGATCTCGTGACAACGGATATAAGTAGTAGTATTCGCTGGAAGGGAAAACACATGATCGTGCTGCACAGAGAAGAAATCGACAATATGGCAAAAGTCCTCAGCCGATCCGAACAGAGTAACGTGATCATTATTGGAAAAAACGGTGTGGGAAAACGTACTCTCGTGCGCAACTTCACCTACGCTCTGCGTATGGCAGAACAAAAACAAGGAAGGAATTACACGCGTGTTCTCCTTCTGAAACCGGAAATTCTGCTATCGGGCACGGAACATCCGGAGGCTTTCCTCCTGAAAGCGCTCGGTCAGGCGCAGCAAGCAGGCCGGTTCATTCTCATCATCGAAAAACTGGGGATGTTCATGGAAGAGTCCAATGCCAACCTGCGCGGGGTGATCCTCCAGGCATTGCAATCGACCGGAATAAACGTCATTGGTATTGCAAACGCTGCAGACTACCACTCCCTCATCAAAAATGATTCTGCATTCGACGGTATGTTTGAGAAGACGTTCCTCGATGAGGCGTCGGAAGAAGATACGATGGCGGTGCTCATGGAGCAGTTTTTCAAGCTGGAAAAACAGGGCGTTAACATCACCTTCAAAGCACTCAAATCCATCGTCGAGCTCTCGCAACGCTACCTGGGCACAAGTGCCCTTCCAGGAAAAGCAACGGGCATCATGGAGGATGCAATACTTACCGCGAAAGCACAGAAGGCAAAAGTGGTGACAGAGGCAATTATTCGCCAGACTATCTCCCAGAAGGCACACATGAATGTAGAGGAAGTAACCGCAGGAGAAAAAGACAAATTGATACACCTGGAAGACATCCTGAAAAAGAAAGTTATTGGTCAGGATCATGCAATTCACCTCATTGTAAATGCCCTGAAACGCGCACGACTGGATATTGGAAGCAGTAAACGACCACAGGGAACATTTCTCTTCCTCGGACCCACCGGAGTCGGAAAAACAGAAACAGCCAAAGTGCTCGCGGAAGCGTACTTCGGATCCGTGGAGAACATCGTCCGCGTCGACATGAACGAGTATGGTAACGCGGATTCCGTGTATGAGATCATTGGCTCCCCCGACCCGGGAAAGAGTCACTCGGAAGGGTTTCTTACGAAAAAGGTACAGGATAATCCTGCATCTCTCATTCTGCTGGACGAGATTGAGAAGGCGCACAAGAACGTCCTCAACGTCTTTCTGCAAATCCTCGACGAAGGACATCTCATTGATGGACTGGGGCAGAAGACAGACTTCCGTAACACCATCATCATTGCCACATCCAACGCAGGAGCACTCCTCATCCGGGACTACTTCAAAAACACCGCAGACCAGGAACTCACGCGTACGGATTTCAAAAAGCAACTCATCGACGCGATTCTCAAAGAAGGTCTCTTTTCACCGGAGTTCGTCAACCGTTTCGATGAAGTCATCCTCTACACGCCGCTGACTCAGGAACAAACGATTAAGCTTGCTATCCTCATGTTGGACAAATTCATTCACGAATTCGACCAGAAGAAGGGGATAAAGATCGCCATGGAAAAAGAAGCTGTTATCGGCCTTGCGGAAAGAGGTTACAGCGTCGACTTCGGCGCGCGCGAAATGCGTCGCGTCATTACCGAAGTCCTCCAAACCTACCTTGCGGATTATCTCCTGAACAACGAAGTGAAGAGAGGAGAGACAATTACGATAAAAAAGGAGAATTTGGAGTTGTAATTGTCTGAACCACGGATTTCACGAATTACGCAGATTACGCAGAGCGTACACTTCTAGTATATCCGTGTAATCTGCGTAATCTGCGGTTCAGACAATTACAATTTTACATCATCCCATCCATCCCCATACCTCCTCCCATGCCTGCGCCGACAGGTTCTTCTTTCTTAGGGATTTCAGTCACAGCAACTTCAAGGGTCAAAAACATCGCGGCGACGGATGCGGCATTTTCAAGGGCAGAACGCGTCACCTTCTTCGGATCGATCACCATATCCTTCACAAGGTCGCCGTACTGACCGGTTTCGGCATTGTAACCGAAGTTTGCGTCAGTAGACTCCTTCACTTTGGATACGACTACATCACCCGGAACGCCGGCATTCTCGGCAATGTTCTTTGTGGGAGCCGTAATGGCATGCATCACAATCTCGATACCGATTTTCTCATCTTCATCTTTTGTTTCTTGAAAGAGCTTCTCCAATCCCCCAAAGATACGGATGTACGCCGTTCCTCCTCCGGGAACGATGCCCTCTTCCGCCGCTGCCCGTGTTGCGGAAAGCGCGTCTTCGACGCGATGCTGCTTCTCTTTCTGCTCCACTTCTGTTGCAGCACCAACCTTAATGACCGCTACTCCGCCACTGAGTTTCGCAAGACGCTCCTGAAGCTTCTCACGGTCAAAGTCGGACTTCGTCGTTTCGAGTGCCGCTTGAATCTGATGAACACGCGCATCGATGTCTTCTTTCTTTCCGCCGCCATCAACAATCAACGTATTGTCCTTATCACAAACGACACGTCGTGCCGTGCCAAGATCTTCTACGGTGGCACTCTCAAGCTTCAGACCGATCTCCTCGGAAATCACGCGACCACCGGTCAACGCGGCAATATCTTTGAGGATTTCTTTGCGTCGGTCACCAAAAGCCGGTGCCTTCACCGCAAGCGCTGAGAATGTGCCACGAAGCTTGTTGACCACAAGTGTCGCCAGTGCCTCACCTTCAATGTTTTCCGCAATAATGACGAGTTCCTTCCTGCCCTTCTGTGCAAGACCTTCAAGAAGGGGAAGGATCTCCTGAATGGAACTGATCTTCTTGTCGGTAATGAGGATATAGGGCTTCTCGTAGACTGCCTCCATGCGCTGCGTATCTGTGAGGAAATACGGGGAAATGTAACCGTTATCAAACTGCATTCCTTCAACGTACTCCTTCTCAAGACCGAGTGTCTGACCCGATTCCACCGTCACAACACCGTCCTTGCCCACTTCATCCATCACTTGAGCGATGATTTCACCAATCTCGCTATCTTGGGCAGAAATTGTCGCCACAGCGGCATACTCTTCCGCTTTACTGACATCTTTCTTCATCTTCTCGAGCATCTCGCTCGCATGACGAACAGCCTTCTCTATTCCACGTTTAATGTGAATGGAATTGCTTCCGGAGTGAAGATGCTTCATGCCTTCTTCCATCATGGCATGCGCCAGAACGGTTGCTGTCGTGGTTCCATCACCCGCTGCATCGTTGGTTTTGGTTGCGGCTTCTTTCACGAGTTGTGCACCCATGTTTTCGAAAGTGTCTTCCAGTTCGATTTCCTTTGCCACACTCACACCATCCTTCGTCACCGTCGGACCACCAAACTTCTTTTCAATCACGACATTGCGCCCTTTCGGGCCCATCGTCGCACGCACGGCCCGCGCCAGCTTGGCAACACCGACAAGAACCTTCTGACGCGCATCATCCCCGAACATCATTTGTTTAGCAGACATAAGAATAGAGGGTAGAAATTAGAAATAAGAAATGAGAAATTAGGAAATTTTCCCTAGAACAGAATCCAAGTGAAGAATTTTCACCTCCACATCTTTTCCATCTTTTGTTTTCAATTTCACATCATCACCGGCATACTTCCCGAAGAGGATTTTGTCGCCTACTTTCAGGAAATCTGCAGGATTGACGCAATCTTTGCCCACACCGCCATTGCCGATGGCAAGGACAACACCTTCATGCGGCTTGTCGCCTTTTGCCGTATCAGGAATGACAATACCGGATGCGGTCACCTGCTCAGCTTCCAAAGGAAGCACTAAAACACGATCGCCGAGAGGCTGAATCGCGACCGCCAGCTGCGGAATTTTGGTTGCTGCTGCCGTAGCCATAAGAGTAGAAAGGTAAGAAAAATAAAATTCTCCGCTTGCCTGCCATGGTCTTAGCAAAGGCAGACTAGCAGTCATCATTGTAGAGTGCTAGTACGGAAAGTCAAGAACTCTCTCCAGGCAATGCGCATTCCATAATGGGAAGACAATACGACGAAATAGGGCGGTGTTTACCTCTTTTTTCTGCTCATCACGGGCGTGGATAGCCGGACAACCAATGCCGGGAGCACTATGCCCTTCTGCGGTGGCCAATACCTGTTCATCGAGCTCTAACTGCAGTGTTCCGGATGTCTCCCGTATCCAGAAGTGATGCGCGCGGGGAGTGAAGTTCGCTTGCGGCTGAGGAGGGGCAGGCGCATCGGCCGCAGCGCGTGTGATTGTAGTAAATGTGGAAATGTACAAACGCGCCAGAAGGGAGAGGAGTCGGGGAATGCTCTGTGCCAGCTGTTCACAATCCTCACGGTCTGCACTCGTCAATGCACGATTGCGGTGAGCGCGAAGCACACGCGGAAGAATGCGCAGCAACTCCCACGGATAAAAACTTCCCGTCTTGATTCCCGCCTCCAGATGACCGGTCACCGATGAAAATGGTGTGTAAAAAAGAATGGACTCTTGCGCATGAAGAACTTCCTGTGTAAATGCAGGTTGTTCTCCCTGCAACCAGAACTGCACCTGCTCCTTAAGAAATACAGAAGTCTCGCTCTGTAAAAGAGAGATGCGATCTGAGTAACGCATATCCTCCGGGACAGAAACATTGGCAAGAAAAGAGGGGGTGGACTGTGCACACACGTTCCACCACTCCTCCATAAGGAAGGAGCTGAGAAGAAAACGTTGTACACGTCGGTCTGTCATATGAAGAAGACGGTGTAACGTCTCCCTGTCTTGATGACGTAAACGCGTAATGATCGTCGAAATTCCCGCACGATACTCGATGCACAAACGGTCTTCTGGAGAAGTTCCCAGAACATGTGCAATTTCTGTGCGATACTTCTGAATATCTTCCGGATCATGATATGCCGATAACTGTTCCACGCGTGTATGGGTTGGAAGAGATGGTGCCGAAGAAGGGGAACGTGTTTCGAGCATAGAAAAAGCACCCCGCAGCCTGGAGCACATGCGGGGGAGAATGGATGAGCAAGTAGTTAACGCACAGAGATCCACCCCGCAGGTGCGGAGTGCATCATCATGTAACCAACAATGGTACTGTACGCCAACATGGCGACTGCATTGTAAGAAGATACCAACTTCTGTCAAATACATTCCTGTATTCCCATATACAAAAAAATATGCTATAATACTCTGATTGGCTCGACAGACATACACCACAAACAAACGGCTCTACTTCTCACTGATCTTCGTACTACTGATCGTCATTACAGTAGTGTTGGGACAACACATACCCCTCACCGGCAGTCTTTTCACCTTCGGAGAGCGGCTGCAGAAACACATCGAACGCCTGCAAAAACGCATCATCAATGTTACGCCGGAATTTGCACAGCAACATGCCGCCCCTTCTGTGGCATTCGGATTGACCGTGTACCCCGTAAACCGTGTGCCCAATTGGGGAGCCATGCGCACCCCCGCGGAATGGGAACGTTCTTTCGTATCTATGCAACCCGGAGATTTTGTCCCTGTCCCGGCATATGATCTCGATACTCTCACCATTCCGTTACAACGGTTGGCACGCTCACCCATTACACCTGACCGCTATCCCGCCCTCACGGCAAAACTCTACTACTCCACACGCTTCTTCGGTGCGTACGATTTGGATTCCGGAGAATTCGAAGCACCCCATCCCGGCATAGATCTCAAACTCGCCCCTGGCACGCCCATCGGAGCGATTGCTGGCGGACGCGTGCACCTTGTAGGAAGAGATAATCGCCTTGGAACACTTGTCATCATCGAACACCACTCACCGGAAGGAATTGTCTTTTCCATATACGGACACCTCGCAGATACAATCGTATTTGAAGGAGACATGGTACAACCCAGAGAGACGATTGGCATCGTTGGCATGACTGGTGCAACCACGGCACCTCATCTTCACCTCCAAATAGATCGCGATCGGGGAGTACGCCCGCATGTACCCTACGCTCCGAATATGCTTCCTAAAAAACAGGATGCCCTGCGTTACACAGTGCATCCTATTGAGTTTATTGAAACGTTCGGAAAAACTACTCTGTAGCTCCGGCTTCTGCCAGAATCACATCGAGTTCTTCTTGTAAAACTGCAACAAGCGTATTTGTCTCTTTTGCCTGTGCAACGAGCAGATCCGGATCGGTCTCCGTTGTGGTGTGGAGGACGAAGTTCTCCGGGTACGTGTGACCACGCGGATCACGCAGCACAAAGTAGAAGGATACATTCGGAAAATCCGGGTGGTACCATGTGCCATGACGATTCGAGAAGTTATCCCGGTGACAGTTCACCGGGCGACCAAGACGATTGAGAATATGTTCTCCGCGAATACAGGAATTCCAGACCGGATCACTGGACACAGGAATGTTGTTCTCATCTACAAGGAAATGAGCAAGCATATCCGGACGAGGCTTTGCCGGAGGCGCATCGTACTGACTCACACGTTCGGGAAGGACATCTGCACAGAAATCATCTTCAGACAGTACTGCAGAAATGAGTTCCCGTGGCAGTTGTAAACCGTCGGCAAGGATGGAGCTGGCAAGAAGCTTGGCATTCATGAAATCCGGATGCCTGCTTATCACTGTTTGCGCTTTGCAAATCGCCATACGATCATTCGCCGCGACGGCACCAAAGGCTCCGGGAGCAATGTCTGGATCATCACGGAAACTGCGTAAGAAGAATGTCGGCTTTCCGTTCACAATACGTGCGCCAAGCGAAGAGAGTGATGCGAAACGTCCCCCGAATGCCGCAGGAGCAACGTCAGTGAGAGATGCTGTTTGACCAGGGAGGGATGCAATGCCAAGAGAGAGCTGTACGATGCGAAGAACTGCATTGATGACGATATCCAATCCAGATCCACGATGTGCACCAAATGGTGAATTTCCACTGTCTCCGCTTCCACCACTGCCAGATGTCCCACCCCCACTCCCTCCTGTGCTGGAAGAAGAACTGGAGCTGCTTGAAGAAGTAGAGCTTGAAGAACTTGAAGAAGAACTGCTTGAACTTGAAGAACTCGTTGAGCTGGAAGAAGAACTGGAGCTGCTGGAAGAAGTAGAGCTTGAGGAACTTGAAGAAGAACTACTTGTACTGGAACTGGATGAACTGCTTGTAGAAGATGAAGATGAAGATGAAGATGAGCTGGAACTACTGCTCGAAGAAGAACTGCTCGAACTGGATGAACTCGTTGTAGAGGAAGAAGAACTGGAACTGGTGGAACTGGAACTGGAAGAACTGCTCGAAGATGAAGAACCACCAGACTCGCAGAGGA
>PFDS01000004.1:19028-19360 GCA_002772605.1 Candidatus Peregrinibacteria bacterium CG10_big_fil_rev_8_21_14_0_10_49_16 | reverse complement strand
CGGCTCCAGCCGTCGCTAAAGCTATGGCTGGCAGGCATGGTAAACCACTTACTTCACCATCCCCAACACAAACTCCCGGAGCTTTACATCCTGATAGGCGCCTTTGTGAACGGGTTCTGGAGCAAGATCGGCGATGAGGGCGAGCATGGTGTCTGCCACGATGCCACGAGTGGCAAACTTGGGGTGTGTAGGCAAGTCCACTGATGCAAACTCCCTCGTGTAGTGCTGTACAGCCTCCTTACTCTCTGCACACTTCTGCAGAAGAGCCCAATCTACAGGGGCACCAACACGTACACTTCCGGTTCCAGACCGCACATGCTCCAAAAGTTCAT
>PFDS01000004.1:0-19012 GCA_002772605.1 Candidatus Peregrinibacteria bacterium CG10_big_fil_rev_8_21_14_0_10_49_16 | reverse complement strand
CACCCCATTCGGAGAGCTCTTCGCCATGACATCCGGTATCTTCATCACACGCGGCTCACCACGCCCCATTTCGCGTTCCACACGCCCGCCTTCCGGGTAGAGTACGACAACCTTACCACCTTCTGTCACAGACTCTCCCAGAGCTTTCATGGCGTGAAGGTTTTGCTTTGCCATTGCACGCACCGTAAGGTGAAGATCTGCAACCATGGGATCACCCCTCTCAACAGCAGATTGAAACTTGGTCGAAAATACCTGCACACGACGACAACCACTTGAAAAAAGAAGAGGAAGAATATTTCTGTTCACCGGATGACCCGCAATGTACATCCAGTCCTGCGTAGCCCCTCGTCCAAACTTCCGCTGCATCAACACTTCTGTCACTAACGTATCTGCCAAACTTTTATGGTTCTGAATAAGGAGAATGTTTCCTCCATGTTCCAGAAAACTGAGAGACTCCTCCATATACTCCTCACCAAAAAGTTGACTATCCTGACGCACAAGAAGTTCACCAACTGTGTCGAGAAGCTCTCTTCCAACGACACGTGGTTCTACAATTGCCTGGCTTTGGTCCTGCTCAAGAAAACAACTGTTTTCTAGAAAACTCCGCAGAAATAGTTGCCGAAGGAAGTCACGGTCTTCAGTGGGCACTTCCTCCCGGTCAAAAAACCTCTCCAATGCATACGGGAGATACTCTGTGAGTTCTTTAGAGGTACCCAGTGATGAAACGACATTCTCTGACATGGAGTGGCGCTACGTTTTTTTTGTCTTCTTTTTCCTCTCCAGCAGTGCAACCTCTTTAACAAGGTTCACAACCCAGTCGGAAAACCCGGCCACACGCATCAGAGCCTCTTCAGCGATGCGCACTGTGTTACTACTGATACGCCACTGGGGGTTGCCCTGCAGCAACTGCATCACTTCTTTTGCACTCACGCGTGCACTGAGTGTCAGCACCACTTCGCGCCTGCCACCGCTCTCTTCGGCTTTCACCCGCAGGACACCCACTCTGCGGCAGACGAGTTTGAGGTGAAGAATAGTGAAGAGGTTTTGCACCACATCAGGCAACTCCCCGTACTCTTCACGCAGGTCTGTTTCAAACTCCTGCAGAATTGACCCTTCCTCAGCGCCGGCGAGTTTTTGGTACAGTGAAATACGCTCATCCTCATCCGGAATGTAGTACGGCGGAATGAGCGCTTCGAACGGCAGAAGAATTTCTACGTTCTCTTCCTCTTCCACTTCACCTTTGCCACCGGAACGTAGTTCCTGCACAGCGTTTTTCAACATACGTAAGTAGTGACTCACTCCCACAGTCTGCATCGTTCCCGACTGGCTCGCGCCAAGAATTTCTCCTGCTCCGCGAATCTCTAAGTCACGCATAGCCACCTGGAACCCGCTTCCGAGTTCACAAGCTTCCACAATAGCTCGTAGACGCTTCTTCGCATCGTCCTTCAACTTCTGCGAGTGGTAAAGGAAGTAAGCATGCGCCTGGACTTTTCCGCGTCCAACGCGGCCACGCAGTTGGTAGAGCTGTGCAAGACCAAAACGTTCCGCCTCATTCACAACCAGGGTATTCGCACGGGGAAGGTCAATTCCATTCTCAATAATCGTCGAACTCACCAGCACATCAAACCCTCCTTTCTTAAACGCCACAATGCGCTTCTCCAACTCCTCCGATTTCAGTTGTCCGTGTCCCACGGTAAACGTTACTTCTGGTACCAACATACGTAACTTGTCTGTAAACGCATCAATCGTCTCCACACGGTTGTGGAGTATAAAACACTGACCAGCACGCTCATGTTCGTAGAGAACTGCCTGACGAATAAGTTGGTCAGAGTATTTACGAACCTCCGTAATAATCGGCAAACGCCCTGGGGGAGGGGTGGTAATTGTTGTGATATCACGCAGTTTGTGCAGACCAAGGTTCAGTGTGCGCGGGATTGGTGTTGCTGTAAGTGTAAGGATGTCCACCGACGCACGAAGATTTTTAAACTTCTCCTTCTGCTTCACTCCAAAACGCTGCTCTTCGTCAATAACCACCAAACCAAGGTTGAAAAACTGTACGTCACTCTGCAACAACCTATGCGTCCCAATAACAATCTGCGCGTCCCCCTTTCGTAGTCGCTCCAGTGTTGCGCGCTGTTGTGCAGGCGTGCGAAACCGACTGAGCATTTCGATCTGCACTCCAAATGCCTCCATGCGGTCCAAGAAGTTGTGATAGTGCTGGTCCACCAAAATGGTAATTGGTGCAATGACCGCTACCTGCTTTCCTTCTTGCACTGCCTTGAAAGCAGCACGCATGGCAACTTCTGTTTTCCCAAACCCCACATCTCCACACACAAGTCGATCCATTGGGTGAGGGTCTTCCATATCCTTCTTAATGTCTTCAATGGCTTTCAGCTGCCCCGGAGTTTCCTGGTACATAAATGATGCCTCAAACTTTTTCTGCTTGTTTGTGTCGTCCGCATAGGCAAACCCCTTAGCATTTGCACGTTTGGCGTAGAGCGCAAGAAGTTCTTTTGCAATTTCCTGTGTCTCTTTACGCATCTTCTCGGTCAGTTTCTTCCACTCCTGTGTCCCCAGTCTCGTAAGTACCGGCTCGTTGCCATCTTCGTACACAAATTTACTTAACTTATCCGCCTGGTCAACAGGAACAAAAAGCTTATCACCTTCAGCATACGTTAGTTCCAGGTACTCACGTGTTGTACTGTCTACTACCTTCTGCGTCATCCCCTCAAACTTTCCAATTCCATGCTCCATATGCACCACAAAGTCTCCCGGGGAGAGAGAAGTAATAAAATCAAGCGCAAGTTTTTGCACACTACGTTGAGTTGCACCTTTTCTCAGAGAAAAAATCTCACGGTCAGTAAGAAGCGCGCATTTTAAGTCCGGGTTCTGAATGGAGTGAGGAAGAAGTGCTTGCTCATCTGTTGACACCAACGTGACCATACCTGGCTTCCGTTTCTGTTCCACTGTGTAGGGAATATGTTCCTCTTTAAAGATACTTTCCAACTCTTCACCTCGACGCGTTACTACAAGTAACGTCCACTTTTGCTGCAACTTGTCACGTACGTCATTGAGAAAGTCTGTCAGTGTGTAGAACTTTAAAATAGAAAGGTAACGCACATGAACGTGACAGTCTTCCGTTTCCGGAAACGCAGTAAACCGTAACGAGTACGTACTTTTCGGCACAGGGACATCATCCTGGTCATCCAGTAGGAGAAGGGAGTGGTTGGGTAGTTGTTTCCCAAGTGGTTCGTACACGCCAGTCTTCACAGGGTAGATACTCACAACTTCGTCGTAAGGTGTAACATTTGCCTTGTTTGCACAGTCTACTGAGAACACCTTGTCCACCTGCTCCATATCAAAAAGGATGCGTACAGGAAAAGGAAGTTGTACTGGAAAAATCTCTAATACATCACCCTGTCTTCGGTACTCACCTGGGTGTAAGTACTCGTCGTCCGCATGGGTGTACCCTCGTTCGATACAGTCTTCAATAAGTTGTGTGAACGACACAGTGTCTCCTTTCTGAAGTGATATTTTTTCCGCTTCCAGTGTTTTAATAGAGGGAATTTTTCTGTCCCAAAACTCCCTTGCAACCAGAAGAACCCCACTCCACTTTCCTGTTTGTAACAGAAGAAGTTTTTGCAGTACAGAAGGAGAAACATGTTCTTCCTGACTACCAACCACCTCTTCGCACTGCACACCAAAGAAACCACACCAGTGACGAAGTAACCCCCTTCGTTCTTCGTCCTCTGTGACAAGGAGGGTGGGGAAAGGTTTCTGAAAAAGAAGTTGTGCAACAAGCAAAGCCTTCGCCGTCTCGTTAGAAAGTCCCGAAACGGTAACTTCCTTCTTTTTTTCAAGAAGTTGTCCAATATCCTGATGCGTCTTCTGTTCAAGAAGAAGTGATGGGTGCATTACAACAGTGAATAGTTAACGAGTAGCCACGTGAAACCTATACGTCCTCCTGGATCCGCAGTGGCATAATCAGATGAAGAACATACTCCTTTCCGGGAACTCGGAATACCGCAGGGTGCATACTGTCTTGCACACACATTTCCACTTCTCCATCTTCAATATGACTGAGAAAGTCTAAACAGTAAGAAGAACTGAGTGCAATTTTATTCTCCTGGCCACTTGTTGCAACTGATAATGTAGACTCTTCACTCCCAAGTTGTGTTTGTGGAGTGGAAATGTGAACAGAACCCTTGGAAAACGTAAAAGTAAGTGTGTTGTTCATCTCCTTCGCAAAGTAGTGCATACGTTTTACGGTCGTTGTAAGCTCTGAAACAGAGAAAGTTGCAACTGTTTTGGTTTCGGTAGGAATAATTTGTTTGTAGTTTGGAAACCGCCCGTCAATCAACCGTGAAAGAACACGTGTTGACCCAATAGTGAACTGTACTTGTTGGGTACTGAGAGCTACTGCCACAGTAAGAGGAACTTCTTCTTTGGAAGGCTTCTTTGTTTTCTGACTTCCACCAATAACTCCTTTTAACTCCTCAAGAACTTTTACTGGAACAATACACTCAACCTCCTTTCCCTCTGTACTTACTGGTAGTACGTACTCTGACAAACGATAACTATCCGTTGCAACAACTATCATTCCCTCTTCTTGAACCTTCACATACACACCAGAAAGAACTGGACGCAAACTCGACCTTGCTGCTGCAAACGTAGTAAGGTGCAACCCTTCTAGTAAAGATAACGGTTCAAAAAACACCTGGTCTTTTTCTTTAAGCATTTCTATTTTTGGGTAATGTTCAGTGGGCTCTGAACAGAGAATTGTTTTTGTTTGTACAGATGCACACCGAAGTTTTCCTTCTGCTATCACCTCAAGAGTTGTCTCTTCTTGTGAGTTATACTGCACAAAATTGAGAAGTGCTTTTACGGGGACAGTAATACTACCTTCTTTTTCCACTGTAACAGGAAGTATTGAGGTAATACTTAGTTCTAAATCTGTTGCACTTACTCTACATGTGCCACTTTCTGTTTGAAGAAGAATGTTTTGTAAAATTGGAAGTGCTTGTTGTGAACTTACTGCTCTACTTACAAACTGAAGTGTTTGTAAAAGGTCCGATGTTTTACACACAATTTTCATTTTCCTTTTATTGATAGAAAAATAATAAAGTATATATATTGAATTCGTCATCATCATACCCTCTATCTTTTAAGAAGGTTCTCCAGTGTATTCTGTGGATTATTCTTGTAAAGTTTTTTGTTTTTCGCTTCCTTTTCCTAAAAAGTATTTTAGGTGCCATCTTATTGTCTGTGGGGGAGGTGTGGAAAACTCGTGGAAGAGTACATGGGAAGTGACTTAGGGAAGCCAATGTGTTTTTTTGGCTTATGTAAAGGGAAAAATCTTCTTTATGTGGAGAACATCGCCTCTCGTGTGGATTAGAGGGGGGTGGAGTTTTCCACAGAGGGTGTGGATAACTTTTTTATGCACCATTGTGTTATTTTTTGAGAATTTTGCCACGAAACCCTTCTCGCAACTCTGGTTGAGGGCAAGGGAAGTGGTTTTCTTTTACAGTGAGTTCTCCGTGTTTTTCACACACAAAACTTTTTTCCGGAATATCTGTAGTGACAAGTGTTCGGCTGTTTATAAATGTGTCACTTCCAATTTTTACTCCCGGCTGCAACCCTACCTGAATGCCAATACGCACATTTTCTCCAATAACTGTTCCAAACTTTTGTAGGTGTGTGTTGTACTTTCTCTCTTTTACCTGTGAGTATACCTCTCCTTCGTCAAGACGGAGGTTTGCGGTAATGCAACCTGCACCAAAAGATACATTGTGGCCCACAACACTCTCAGCGATGTATGTACTGTGTGTCCACACGTGGTCGTAGAGCACGCTGTCTTTCACTTCACTGTTGTATCCAATCACACAGTCAGCACCGATGCTGCTTCCACGTACCAGTGCGTTATTCCCGACGATGGTTCTGTCGCCAATGGTGCAGGGGCCACACACAGAGGCTCCTGGGTAGATTTTTACACCTCTCCCTAAGGTGACCTTTCCGTCAATCACTGCTGTGGGGTGTACAGAGGATGACGGGTGAAGGGATAGTTCCTGTTTTTGCAGAAAGTGAGATGAAAAAGACAGTATGTGCCAAGGATACTTCAGAGGAAACCATGTGCCAACATAAGGAAGTGCCTGGTAGTGTTTTTGTTGAAAGAGCTGTGTGAGTGCCCGTTCATACGCGTCGTCTTTTGCCGACTGGGTTTGTTTGAGTATGTTTAGTAGTTCCGCAGCGTTTTTGTGTGCGTGAACAACCAGGTTTACAAAGTTGCTTGGTTCATTTCCCTCCCCTGGTTTTTCTTGGATACCTTTTAGATTATAGGTGTTAGGTTGTAGAACAAGGTAACCACCAGGGAAGTATGTGTGTACTTGTCGTGCGGTAATAACACCATCACAGTTGTGTAGTTCGTTGCGAACCTGTGTGAAAAGGTCTGGTTCAACACAATCATTTCCCACAATCATGACTGGTTCAGACCCACAGTGAGGGAGTGCGTCGAGAAGTGCACCCTGCATTCCCAGTTCCAAGTTCTTTTGTTCGACAGTTTTCACACCGTAGTTTGAAGTCTGAAGTTTGAAGTCTTCAATGTTATGTGCCCCGGCGACAATAGTAATGTCATCACATCCTCCTTGATGCAGGGCATCAAGTTGGTGAAGAAGGAGTGGCTTCCCGCAAATGGGTACAAGGTACTTATCCTGAAGAGGCCAAAACCTCCGAGAGCGGCCGGCAGCGAGGAGGATGATTTTGATGTGTGAAGTATAGTTGCCAAACTTGGCTTTGGAAAGCGATATAGTCTGAACTGCAGATTACACGCCCGCCTGCCGGACGGACAGGGATTATGCAGATTTACTGGATCTGGGTCATCCGTACAACCTTTGGTTCGGACTACTGTAAAGTTATAGAAACCGTCCCCTCTTCTCCTGTATTTCTCACTTTCAAACCCATTCTCTCTAACTTCTCCACCACTTCCTCATGAGGATGGCCATAAGGGTTGTCTGCGCCGGCGGAGATGAGGGCGAGGTTCGGGGAAGTGGCAAGGAGAAACCCTGTGGATGAGGAGGATTTACTACCGTGGTGTGCTACTTTGAGAATTGTAGAGTCGACATCAGCGCCAGACTGCAGGATGGATACCTCGGCACCGTGTTCGATGTCACCAGTAAGGAGGACTTTGTGGTTTTTGTAGAGCACGCGGGCAACGACCGAGAGCTCGTTTTCGTTTTTGAGAAAGTCTTTTGGCAGTTTTGTCGGTGGCCAGACAACGTCGATGACCACACCGTCACCCATGCTGATATCCTGGTCCGGGTCCGCGGTGACAACGGGAATGTTTTGTTTTTGTACTTGTGCAAGGAGTGCGTCGTAGCGTGTGAGGTCAAACGGTGCCCCGGTAAGGAGAATTGCGCCGACGGAGTACCGCTTGGTGACTTCCGGGAGTGCGGAAAGGTGGTCTTGGTTTGGGTGAGAGAGAATGAGAAGATCGATACGGCGGCCGAAGAACGGAAGGTGGTGTCCCAGGTGTTCGAGTGTTTTCAGGTCCGGCCCTCCGTCTACGAGAATGTGTTTGCCGGATGGCGTGGTGAGAAGAATACTGTCCCCCTGCCCGACATCGAGGACATGAAGGTGTAGGTTTCCGTCGGGCAATTTTGTGAGTTCGAGGGATGCGAGTGTGAGAAGGCCTATGAGAACTAGAATAGTCTGTTTCAAGTAGGAAATTATAACTTCCTTTCACTTCAGTGAAAGTTTTTGGATGTGTAAAGCGTGTGTAAGGAGAAGTGTGAAGACTCCCATAACACCAAGTCCAATGGCTGTGTGAAGATTTGACGTGAGAAGAGGTTGTGTAAGCAGTAGTCCTCCACCCAGAAAGACAGCAAAGAGAGTGAGAGGGAAAAGTTTCTTCCAGGGAACAGTGAAGTGAATGGTAGAGATGGCAGTAGGAAGGAGAAGGGTGGAGAGAAGGAGGTGGATGGTGATGGAGGTGATGCCGGCGCCGACGAATCCGAACCTGGGAATGAGAAGAGTATTCATAACGAGGGCGACGGCGGCTGCACTACTGAGCTTCCAGACAAGAGGTTTCCAGTGGTGCACAGTGAGAAGAGCGTAGAAGCTGAAGAGAATGACTCCGTTGAGCAGCATAGGAAGAGCGAGAAGACGAAGCGCAGTGTCAGCTCCTGCACGCGCATGCGTGGAGAGGTATTGCTCTGTTGTGAGAAGTTGCATGAGTGGACGTGGCCAGAGCAGGGCAAAGAGACAGGCAGTGATGCCGGTTGCGAGGATGAGGACGAAGGTTTTTTCGAGGAGTGCTTGTCGCTCGACAGACTTTGCTTGTGTCTGTGTGAGAGTAGGAAGGGTGGAGTTGAGGAGAAATGTTGGAATAAGGTAGGCCATGTCTGTCATGCGCAGTACGAATCCGTAGTAGGCGTTCTGTAACTCAAAGTCCGGTCGCAGGAGTGCAATCAGCGTTGTATCCATTTGACGGTAGAGTGCGATGCAGAGGAAAGCGATGCCGTAAGGAAATGCTTTTACCAGGATTGTTTGTAGTACCTGCCAATCAACGGCGCACTGAACGGGGATGAGCTGGTTCGCGTAGAAGAGAGAAATGAGAAAGAGTACGAATGCGCCGACTCCACCGAAGAAGAGGAATAGGTGAAGGTCGTGCAGGTTTGTACTGCCACGAAGGCCAAGCGCAACCAGTGTGCCAATGAGTCCTACCGTGACGATGCGTTGTGACACTTCTGCAACAAACACGTAGTGCATTTTGTAGTGCACTTGGAAAACGGTACGAAGTATGCCGGCTAGGAGGGTAAAGAGTGGAACGAGAGCTGCGATGGTGACGCTAAGGGGCAGGGGTGTGTGGTGCCACACTGGAAGAACCCAAACGAAGAAGAGAGCTGTAATCAGAGAGAGGAGGAGGATGCTTCCGCGCAGCACAACGAGAGTGCTGAGAACCTTTACTTTGTCTTGTGCTCTACTCACTTCACGTACGGCGACAGCGTAGAGTCCAAAATCTGCAAGAATTCCAAAGAGCTGTAAGTAGCCGTATGCGGAGTTGTAGTTTCCGGCAAGTTCTTTTGAGAGTCCTACCGCAACGAATTTAACTGTAACAATGCTTAAGGCAGCCATGACGCACTGACTGGCGATTTGCCAGAGGGCTGAAGAAGCAATCTTTCGTTGTGACATCTTCTACAGTATACTCCCTTCAACATGGCTTCTGTAAGCGCACTGCGACAGCTCTCCTTCGGGCACCTCGTGTCCACGGAGCAGGTTTCTCGTGAAGATATGCTTGCTATTTTTTCTGTTGCACAAGAAATGGAATTGGTTCTTCAGAGTGGTGGAATGGATCTTCTTCAAGGGAAGATTCTTGCCAGTTTGTTCTTCGAGCCGAGTACGCGCACGAGACTGAGTTTCGAGACGGCAATGCAACGACTAGGCGGAGAAATCATTACGGCTGATGGCATTCAGTTTAGTTCGCTCTACAAAGGAGAATCTATTGAGGATATGATCCGCGTGGTGAGTGGGTATGCCGACGTGATTTGTATGCGTCATCCGGAGGAAGGAAGTGCGGAAAAAGCAGCAGCAGCGAGCGTTGTGCCTTTTCTGAACGCAGGCGATGGTCCTGGACAGCACCCCACGCAGGGTTTGCTGGATGTCTACACGATTCAGAAGGAATGCGGCCGGTTGGACCACATACATATCGCAGTTGTGGGGGACCTCCTCTACGGCAGGACAGTGCACTCGGTCAGTGTGCTCCTTTCACACTTTTCCGGTGTGCGTTTTACATTGATTTCTCCTCCGGAGTTGCGCATGCCGCGAAAGATTGTGGGTATGTTTGACGAGCGTGGTATCGCCTACACAGAAACGGAGCAGCTTGAAGTGGGTCTGAGTGCTGATGTGATCTACATGACGCGTATTCAGCAGGAACGGTTCGAAGATAAGTCTGAGTACGAACGCTTGAAAGGTTCCTACGTACTTCATGCAGACCACCTTCAGGGGAAGAAATCTGTTGTGATGCATCCTCTGCCGCGTGTGGACGAAATTGATCCGTCAGTCGACACACTTCCGCACGCCGCCTACTTTCGTCAAAGTGCTAACGGCGTCCCTGTGCGCATGGCGTTACTGGCGATGATGCTCTCCTAGACCTCCACAATAATGGGGATAATCATCGGCTCACGATCGATTTTGCGGTCGAAATAGCGGTACAGAGCGCCAGTTACTGCTCGTTTGATCACTTTTCGGTCTGTCACATTGCGTGACAGTTCTTCCTCGTACGTTTTTTTTGTAATGCGCACTACTTCTCTACTGACTTCTTCCTGTTCCGAGCCGTAAATCAGGCCGCGGGAAATGGCATCGGGGTCACCCACAAGACGTTTAGAGTCTTTGTAGACTTTCACGACGACAATAATTGTCCCTCCTCGACTCATAATCTTTCGGTCCGTGAGTACCCGTTGTCCCTCGGCTGTTGCCGGTGTGCGGCCGTCGATAATGACGTCGCGTATGGGGACTTTGGTCTTACTTTTACGGGCATTTCCTTGCATGTCGAATTCCAGGATTTCTCCGTTGGCCAGCATGTGGATCTGATTGTCCGGGTAACGCAACGTGCGTGCAATTTCGGCGTGTGCTTCACGCATGTACGGTTCTCCGTGTTCGGGAATAATGTGCTTGGCCTGTACCAGGCGGTGCATGAGGAGAATATCGTCACGGTTGCCGTGTCCTGTGGTGTGCAGTGCCAGTTCCGCATTCGTTTTCACGTGCGCACCTTTGAGATGCAGGTTGTTGATCACTTTTTGGACGGCGCGTTGATTCCCGATAATGGGGTTGGAACTTAAGATGACGGTGTCTCCTTTTTTCAGGGAAATTTGTCGGTGCGTGCCAAGGCCAATACGCGCGAGTCCGGCGTTTTCTTCACCCTGGCTCCCCGTAGTAATAATGAGGACTTGGTTGTCGGGGAGAGAGTTCATGGCTGGGCTCACTTTGCGGATCAGACCGCGTGGAGCTTTTAAGTATCCTAAGTTCTGTGCAATTTCAATGTTCGTTTCCATGCTTCGGCCGGATATGAAGACTTTACGGTTGAACGTCCTCGCATGTTCGACAACCTGCTGGATACGGTTGAGGAGTGAACTGAAGGTGGAAACAATAATGCGTCCGTCTGCATCACGAATGAGGTTGAACAGAGTTTCAGAAATTTCTTTCTCACTTGGACTCATTCCGGGTTTTGGTGCGTTCGTAGAGTCAGCGATAATTGCGAGCACACCTTGTTTGCCAAGCTCCGACAAACGCTGCATATCTGCAGGCGGCTCGTTCATGGGTGTGAAGTCGAACTTGAAGTCCCCTGTGTGAAGAATCGTTCCCTGTGGAGTATGTAGAGCAATGGCTGCAGAGTCGGGAATACTGTGGTTCACGCGAATGAATTCCACTTCAACTTTTCCAATGCGTATACGTTTTCCATAGGCAACAGTGTTCAGTTGTGCTTTGCCCACGAGCTTTTCTTCGTCCAGGCGTTTACGGACCATGGCCATGGTGAGTTTGGTTCCAAAGCACGGGGGGAAGTGCAGTTCGGGGAGAAGGTGTTGTACTGCTCCGATGTGATCGAGATGGCCGTGAGTAAAGAGGAGCGCTTTAATGCGCTTCTCTTTACCTTTGAGTTCTGAGATATCCGGAACGAGGTAGTCGATGCCGAGCATATCTTCCTCAGGGAATTGCAGCCCAAGGTCAATAATAAAGAGGTCTCCCTGTACATCAACCACAAAACAGTTGCGTCCAATTTGCTCAAATCCGCCAAGTGGATAGAGCCGCAAACCTTTTGCGTTTGGTTTTTGGTCGTCCATTTTTGGTCGAAAAGATGATGTTTTTCTTATTCCAACCCACTTTCTCAAAGGTTTCATGTTTGCTCTTTTATACGATTAAAATATACGTCATTTGCTTGTTGCTACTGCGTAGCCTACACCTACTCGTATTTGATTGCAAGATTATTTTGTCGTATATGCGAATTTTTGGCTTAAAGTAAACAAATTATTATATTTGGTTTTTGAAAAACCTGTTGGTATGCGCTCACGCTTCGTTCACAGGAGATCACAATGAATGTCAATCTTGCCCCTTTTCCTGAATATGCGTAGCCTATGTCACTGTATGGATGTACAGATTCGGACGGGGCAAACCTCTGCACCAGACACTGTTTCGTTGGTGACCCACTCCCTCAAGTCGCATCGTAAAGAACCTGTCTGTGTGTTGATGCACACTCGTGCCGACGCCAGTGGTATGGAAACTGTAGAGCAGGAGTGTATGGCGATCGTGAACCACTCTCTCCTGGAGGGGGACGACGAGGCGCCGGACCGGTTAGATGGTACGTTAAAAGAGTTGAATGGGTTTCTCAAAGGTTTGTTCCTGGCGCGTCGCGTGGAGGAGGTACACATGATAGTCTCTATTCTTGATGCGGGGGGCTTGTTGCATGTATCACATACGGGGCGAGGTGAAGCGTACCTCATTCGTGGATCCACAACAACGCAGATTACAGAGTATGCCGGACGTAAACCCATTCCAGCTTTTGTCCATGTGGCGTCAGGTGCACTCGATCCTCGTGACATAGTCGTACTTTCTACCCAAAGACTGCTGCGTTCTTTAACTCCTGCACAGCTTGCACAGCTTGCACAGCGTGAGGAACAACTTCTTGAAGAACTGGTGCGCCATGTTGAATCTGACGGTGAAGAAGCGGCGCTGGCAACACTCCTCTATGAACCCCATGAGCCTCGTCCGCCTGTCGGCAGGGCAGGCCGCGCACAGGAACCTTTGTCGTCACCCGCGCATTCTGCTGTCCGAAGACGCGCATCGCTACGACAACCAAGGCTCTCGCCTGCTCTGCTACGAGATGCTGTACGTTCTCTGGCAGAGCGTATTTCTCAATGTGTACCAGATGTGGGCGAAAAGATAGCGCAAATAACTCACCCGCGTTTCCGTCGACGTCGCCAGCTGCTGCTTATGGCTGCAGTTGTTGCTATTCTTCTCATTGTGTGGGTTGTTGTACATTTGGCTATTTTTAGCCAACGCGGCAAAACGCGAGTGGAGTTGGAAAGTTTGGTAGAACAGATTTCTTCCGAGATGCAGACTGCACAGAATCGGTACCTTGCTGGTGATACTGAGGCAGCGAATGCCATTCTGCTTCGTGCCGAAGAACGTGCGAAACAAGTAGTAGATAATGAAGTGAGTACCTTCCGTACGGAAGCATTGGATCTTCTTGATCGGATTCGTGCAAAACGTGAAGAGATGAACAACATTGTGCGCCTCTCTCCACGAAATGTCGTGAACTTGTCTTCTAAAACTCCTGCGGTGTTGGCGCAGGGGCTTCTGGGTTTGGGGGATGGTGAATTCATTGTCTTCGACCGACAACATCTCTATCGAGTCCTTCTCAACTCCATTGATGATCCACTTCCGGTGTCTGACCAGGAACTCATCATCGACGGTGTGGAGTTTGACAGGTATCAACTATTGGCTTTTCTGACGACTGGCAACAGTCTTCTCGAGTTTACTGGTGGACAGTTGGTATCTTTCAAGACAGAAGATCCTGCTGGATGGATTGTTGGAGAAGACATGAAGGCGTACCTGCGTTATCTCTACGTTCTCTCTCCAGAGAACAACCAGGTTTACAAGTATGAACGTTTAAGTAATCGCTACACTGCTCCGGTGGAGTATAATGTGAACGGTGATCTGTCTGGTGCCATTGACATGGCGATAGATGGAAATGTCTTCATTTTGAAGAAAGGTGGAGAAGTGGTACGTCTCTTCCGTGGAGAGGTGCGGCCGTTTACGATTCGTCGTCTTCCGCAGGATGCCCTAGAGGGTGCGACGAAGATCTTCAAACTACAGAGTGGCAACTTCTACCTGCTTGATCCGGTGCATTCGCGTGTCATTGTGGCGAGTGAAATTTCAGCAAACGGGGAATCGTCCTACCTGCGTCAGTACGTGTTGGAAGGTGATCAAGTTGGTGAGCTACAGGATCTTTTCGTTGACCCCGATGAGGGCCGTTTGTACGTGCTTGATGAGAAGAGACTCCATGTCGTTGACATCGAATAGAGCTGTATACTTGTCCCATGCGAGTTCTCGTCTGTGGAACGTTTGACCACCTTCACCCGGGCCATCGTTTTTTCTTGCGCGAGGCCCAAAAGCTCGGTCAGAAGCTCTATGTGATTGTAGCGCGTGACGCATCTGTCAAACGCATAAAAGGCCAGTTTCCGTTACAGAGTGAAAAGGAGCGGATGGCTGCAGTCTGCGAAGCCTTTCCGGGTGCGGTAGTGGTGTTGGGGCATGCAAAAGATTTTCTTATTCCTGTAAAGAGTATTGCACCAGATATTCTGTGTCTTGGCTACGATCAGGTACTGCCTGCCGGCATACAGCGGGAAGATTTGGCTTGTGATATAGTGCGTGTGGGTGCACTCGATCCGAGTAGATACAAGAGTAGTTTACTAAGGGAAAGTCAAGATTAGTCTTCACCTTCCCTGCAGAGTGCTCGTTGTGGAGAGTACTGTTTTTTGATATAATAGTGGGAATGTCTAAAACAAAACCCCCTCTTTGGAAACAGGTTCTCGGAGCTGGAACAGGAGCACTTGTGGCGTTGGGTGTGTACACCGCGTATACGATGTTCGCACCGCAGCTTGCTGAACGCGTAGGCAGTGTGAACATCCAGGAAAGCTTTAGCCACCTACAGGCGTACTTTATGCACGATTTCGTGGGCAAGACAACACTGCCTGACTCCCCACGCCCATCACGGAGTTTCATCCGCAATCTCGCCGACGAGCAGAATGCGGTGATGCCGGAACTTTCAGTTCGTGCCCGTCAAATTGCGCGTCGTTACGTTGACAACCAAACAACCGAGGATCCGTCTGCCCAGACACAGGAACGTATCGTAGTGACGTTTGAACCAGTAGAAGAGAAAAGTGCAGGTGAAAATATGCATGCAGATCTTACGGACTCAAGTGCGAGTACGGGAGAGTGGGAAGAGCCTCTGGGGGCACCTGAAGAAGAGCAACGTGAAGCAGAAGTTGTGCATGTTGTTGCTTCGGGTGACAGTGAACTGCCGAGCTCTGGTGTTACAGTGTGGTTAGCTGTCTTAGGTGCGGTGAGTATCGGGGTTATTGTGCAGCGCAAACGTTTGAAGGATATGCTCTCACAGGGATACGTGGAACACTGTCTTCTATCAGTGAGGGCAAAGTACGATAGGTTTTTGAACATGTAAGAGAAACGGGCTCCTACCGCACACCTCTAGGTTTTTCTGAAGGTGTAGGGTCGGAACCCGTTCTACATTTCGCCAACTTTTGTACCGTTTTGCACCCATTAGGGAGTTCCGCCCCTGTTTCCGCCTTTGGCGGAGAGGGAAGAAAGGTTCTTAGTTGACGGATGCCTATTGTATATCTTGACATCCTTTCTTGTCAAGTGCTCTCTGTATATGCCAAAATTTGGTAGAAATGGCAATTTTGCGCATAATGCCAGTATGGAAGGAAAAATTGTAGCTCAAAACCGGCGTGCACGCCATGATTATGACATTCTGGAGACTGTGGAAGCCGGAATCCAGTTGACCGGTCAGGAGGTGAAATCCTGCCGAAACGGAGGAATAAACCTCTCTGGAGCATATGTATCCTTTGTTTCCGGCTCTCCGGTGCTTAAAGGCGCTAAAATTTCGCCCTACGGCAAGGCTTCTGCTCTGGAGGGGTATGTTCCCCACCGTGACCGTCTTCTCCTCTTACAGAAGGCGCAGAGGGCAAACCTGGAGGCTTCTTCTGATCAGAAAGGGCTGGCAGTCATTCCTCTGGAAGTGCGAGCCGGGAAGTACGTCAAAATCCTCCTTGGTGTTGGTCGTGGACGCAAAAAATACGACAAGCGTCAGAAGATCAAAGAAAGGGGGATGGAGCGAAAACTTCGACGGGGAGAGGAAGTTTAGTAGAGGCGGAATGTCGTAAGGTATTCCTTGAGCCATTGAAGAAAGCGACGTTTTTCTTCTCGGTGGTGTATGTGTTCCGTTTTTTTCTTTTGTTTTCGTTTTCTTGCAGCACAGTATGTTGCAATAAGTGTAAGAATAGTCGGGATAGCTATGTGTAGGTCTCTACTCGTCACCTGCGCGAGAGCGGGAAGCTCCGGGTCAAATGCCCACACAGTTGTGTTTGTAACATTGTAGATGCCAAAATGTTTTGCGGTAATTGGAATTTGATATGGATTGAGTTTCCCTTGTCCGTACTGCTTCATGGCCATATTCAACCCTCTTTCGAGACTTTCATACCCCTCTTCCTCCTCTTTCGCACCAACAGGAAGTGCATTGCGTCCATTTCGTTCATATGTGTCTAAGTCGAAACGGTGTACCGTATACTTCCCGGAAGTATTTTTTTCGACTCCGATACATACCGCATGTCCTTCTCCGGCTGCTTGGGTGTAGACCACTTGTGAGAGGATGCCCATATGGGAGAGCAGTCTCTGTGTAAGGATTGCGTAGTCTTCACAGTCTCCTTCCATGGTGCCGTCTGATTCCAAGGATGTACGTACAGTTTCTTCGGGTGACTGGTAATCCTCCTTTCCATGTTTTTCAAAGTCATCTGTGTAGCGCATTCTCATTTTCAGAAAGTGCGGGATTCTTTCAGGCCTTTTTTGCAACTGGTGAGCAACCCACTCGAGATAGTGATCTTCCGTAACAGAAGGGTAGCGGTGTTGTATTTCTTTATACGACGGAGGGAGTACGGTGTGTTCATGTACTTCCACATGGTTTTGGAAAAGCGGGTTTGGCTTAGGTGACGGGCTATGTTCACTACACCCTAGTAATGTACCTCCAATAGCACTGAGGAGAGTGGGACGCATGATTTTCCCCAGGAGCGATGGCGACAATTCTTCTACTGCAGGCTTCTCAGGTAGTTTACCTTCTGGCGATGTTTGTTTGTCCGTATGTTCTGTGCTCACTTTTACATTAAACCATATTTAAATTAAAAATGCAAATATAAGCAGAATACTGTGAGTTCCTCTATGCTATGCCTCTATGGCACTTCTTCCTGAGCCCATTACACGTGTGATTGAAGAATTCTCGAAATTGCCGGGAATTGGGCCGAAATCTGCGGAACGGCTCACGTTTCACTTGCTGCGTAACGGAAGAGCGTCACCTGAGTCTCTTGGGAAGGCGCTTTTGGAGCTGAAAACGGAACTGCAGTACTGCAAGGTATGTCAGATGGTGACGCTGAAGGAGACATGTCAGATCTGTGATGACCAGAGTCGCAAGAAATCGGTCATCCTCGTTGTCGAGGAGCCATTGGAGGTCGTGGCTTTTGAACGGACATCCTATGACGGTGTGTATCACGTTCTTCACGGTGTCCTCTCACCGATTGATGGCATGGGGCCGGAGCAGTTGAGGGTTGCGGAACTTGTGGAGCGAGTAAGAAGAGGAGGTATCGGTGAAGTGATCGTTGCCACGGACCCGGACATCGAGGGTGAAGCCACTGCTTCGTTTCTTCAGCAGAAGTTACAGACGCACGTCGAAAAAATTACCCGTCTCGCACACGGACTTCCCATGGGTGCGGATATCGAGTTTGCCGATCAGGTGACGCTAAAGGAGGCATTGGTGGGACGCCGCGCTTTGTAGAGACGCTACACCGTAGCATCTCTACACTATGCATGAATTTCTTCCACATTACTGTCTACGTTCACCTTCCTTGCAGCTAGAAACAGATAGTCTCCCAGGCGATTGAGGTAGATCTGCACATGCTGGTTGATCTCTTTCTGTTCGCCTAGTGCCACCACCCACCGTTCCGCGCGGCGGCAGACAGTGCGTGCTTGGTGAAGCAGCGCTCCCGGACGGGAACCGCTTGGAAGGATGAAGTTTTTGAGAGGTGGAAGTTCTTTTTCAAGGTGGAGAATCCACTTCTCGACAGTTTCCGTATGTGATGCATCCATCCGTTGGACAACGGTCGTACTGTCGAAGAGGGTGGCAAGGTCTGTGCCGACAGTGAAGAGGAGGTGTTGTGTTGGAAGCAGATGGTTGCGGATGAGTTCCGGGAGCTTGGTTTCTGTTAATGTTACACCGAGAAGCGCATTCAGTTCATCAACTGTTCCGTATGCGTGCAGACGAGGGTCTGCTTTGGAGAGACGTTGACTACCAATGATACCCGTGGTTCCTGCATCGCCTGTGCGGGTAAAGATGTGCATGGGCTACGACAGAAGTTTCATGACTTTTGCATGCTCTTTCTTCACATCCTCTTCTCTGAGAGTTCTATCCTCTGCACGGTAGGTGAAGCGGAGAGTAAGATTGTACTGTCCTTTCTTGAGGGGTTTTCCTTCGTAGAGGTTGGTGATGTCTATATGCTGTAGCAGTGACGACTGTTTTGTGATGTTCTGGAGAAGTTTTTGTACAGAGTCTGTGTGGGTGCGCGTTACTGTTTCATCGTACGTAATGGCCGGGTAGACCGGGAGGGGTTTTACAGTTTTTTGTATGGTGTCCTCTGCAAGGAGGGCGTTGACATGAAAGTAGGCTGCAGCGGTGTTTTCCGGCAAGTCGAATGTGCGTGTGATGTGGGGGTGGACAAGAAACAGGTGTCCGAGGAGTGTGTCTCCAGTAGTAAGATCCGCGCATTGACCGCTGTGTGCGCAGGCGGGAATATCTGTGCTTGGCAGAATTTCTAGTGTTTTGTGAGTATGGAGAAGGTGCTGTTTCAGTTGAAGAAGAGCATGTTCTTTCACACCATCTTCTACTGTACTTGAAAAGAGGAGTCCGCATTCTTCGTGTTCCGCATGCTTTTCTGTGAAGACGTGTCCGACGGTAAATACGGCGTATGCTCTCTTAGAGAGAGGTGCGTACTTTTGGGCATGGACCAGAAGTTGGGGCAGAGTGGATGGTTGGAGCAGTGACTCGTCTTCTCCGAAAGCGTTGGCAAGTTCAGGTGCCTGTTTTGGGTCCATCTTGCACTGTGTGAGAAGTTTGGGTCCGAGGATGGATGATGGAAGAAGTTCTGTGTATCCGCATTCTTTCAGACGTGCTCGAAGAGCCCGC